>JAGQQB010000072.1 GCA_020426425.1 Planctomycetaceae bacterium
TCGGACGCGAACGGCCTGAGCAAGTGGCGATTTCTGGAGTCTCCCCAACGAATGCTGATGCGGCAGGTACGCGCGAGGTGATGCTGCCTTAGTGCAGTGCGCGATTCGGTGCTCGGTGTCACCCGACTCGCCGAGTCGGGTTGAGTCCACTTTGATCGGTGGATTGGTCTCCATGGTTTGTCGTCACCGAGGGACTCGGCACGATTCGGAGAATCGTGCGGCAATGCTTCGGTCCATCCCTGCAGATAGAGCACGATGGGGCGGATTGGGGTCGTCTTACGGAGCAAGACATGTCCGGGCGGCGAGTCCAGGTGGCATCACATGGGCGGTTCCATCTGCTGACCGGCGCGCTCCCGCTCCAGTCGTTTGGCCAATTCTCGGATGCGCGCATCATCGTGTGACAACAACGTGCGAAATGCGTCGTCATCTGGCGACCAGGTTCCCGGATGATCACGCAGCGCCATGTAAGCGGTGCGCTGCGTGCGCGCCGACGCGGCGGGCAGGCTTCTCAGCAGCACCTGAGCGGCCAGCTCGGCCTGTGCGGCGTCGCGCATGAGCGCGCTCGCCGCGCGGATCCGCAGGTCGAGGTCTGCGTCCTCCAACAGTTCACCGAGCAACTCGCGCCCTTGTACGCCCAGAGCGACTCCACCAATGAGCACCCGTTCGCGGATTTGTGGATCGTCGTCTTGCACCAGTTGACGGAACGGTGGGAGCGCAAGCGTTCCCATGCTGGCAAGTGCGGTGGCGGCGGCATCGCGGACTTCCGGCGCGTCGTCCCAGCCGATCACATCGACGAGCGTCGGGATGGCGATCTCCGCCTGCGGTCCGATGCGCCCCAGCGTCGTCACCGCCGAGAGTCGCAACAGATCCCAATCCGCTTCGGCCGCGCGAATCAGCGCGGGGATCGCCGGGGCTGCGCCGGGACCGAGCAGACCGAGGACATCGATCGATGCCATGCGGAGTTCCTGCTGTCCCTGCTCACTGTGACAGGGGAGATCACCGCGCGCTCCGGTGAGCAGTGTCTGCATCACGTGGGCATGCTGCGGCCCCATACGGCCCAGTGCTTCCAGACCGGCGCTGCGGATCAAATGGAGTTGCCGAGGATCGCGGACGAGTTCCGCGACATCAGGCGCGGCCGGCGCGGCTGGCGGCCCCATCAGAGTGAGTGACTTGAGGACCCAGAGTCGCGTGGTTGTGGAATCGGACTCCTGCAGAGTCGCGCGCAACACCGGCACCGCGTCGACGGCTGGAGCGCCGATGCGACCGAGCGTCAACGCCGCTTGCTTCCGCGTGAAGATCGGGACCGATTCATGCTGCATGAGTTGAATCAGCGCCGGAACCTGCTGAGGGGCCTCTGGTCCAGCGGGATCGAGCCCTTTCATCCGCTCCCGCCACTCCCGCAGCGTGTAGCCGAGGATCAATTCCTCAGTCACAACGCCGGGCGACAACGACTCTGGCTCCGCGCAGACCAATACCTGAGGCGACGGTCCAAGCGTCAGCCACACAATCAACGGGACGAGAATCAATCGCATCACTCGCCTTCCTCTCGTAGGAGAAGCACTCACTCTCATTCTACCACGACTCAGGAGACAAGTGGGCAAAAGGGGATGCCAAAGCGTATGCCAACCCCCGGGAATTCAGCGGGCGTCGAACTCGCATCAGAGAGTCCGAGCGAGTGCCAATGAGGTTTTTTTTGCTGTCGCAACCGGTACGGAATGTTACACTTAGTGGTAGAACCTGTCGGAACCGCTTACGGTCCGGTTTACGGCGACAGTTCCGCATGTTGGCTGAACGCTCGATCGAATTCACTACTGGAGTCATGGACTCATGGTCACCAGCAATACTCAATCCTCCTCCTGGTCACGCATTGCTTGGGCCATTGGGGCGATGTCGCTGATCGCATTGGGTGGATGCGGCGGTGGTTCCGAGCCTGCGCCACAACAGGCGGGGGGGACAGCTCCGCAGCAGACGACTCCAATGGTTACACCCGCGGCCGACATCAATGCGAGTGTGACTCCTGCGAATCCGGTCGATCCGAATCGCAAGGAGACGAAATGGATCGGCAAGATTCCTTACGATGTGTTCTACGACCAGCCGCTCACGGTCGCCGCTGACTCGACATTGATTGGAACACAGCAGGCAAGTCTCTCGCCCAATACGCCGAGCCCTACAGGTGACGCTGGTCCGGGTGAGATGCCAGCGCCAGGAGAGGCCGCACCAGCAGCGACGACGGGTGGAGCGGAGACGGTTGATTGGAAGGCGACGATGCCGCTGGAAATGGTGCTGACGGAAATCAAGATCCTGCGGTCGCAATTGCAGACCAACCTGCAGACTGTTGGCGCGTTCAATCGGGCGGTAGCGGACATCTCCAACGACGGTGCGATCCTCGCCGCACTCGTGGGTGTGGTTGAGAATCATTCGGAGGACGCCAGTTGGAAGGCCAACGCCCATATCGTGCGGGAACTGGCCTATCAGGTCTATTCCAGCGCGGAAGGGAGTGGTCGGACCGCCTATGAGGCAACGCAGCAACCGTTCGAGCAGTTATGTGTCGTCATGGACGGTGGCAGCCCGCCGGAGATCGAAGCCGAACCCAAGGCGCCATTCGCCGACTTCGCCTACACCAGTGAACTGATGAAGTGGATCGATAAACGGGCGATCGATCTGAAGGCGAATATCAACACCGAAGATCGACTGAAGGAAGACCCGCTGGCGGTCGAACGCCGCATGCGGATGATGGCGGTCTTTGGCAGCATGATGACCCTGAAAGGGTATGAGTCGGTCGATGAGAAGCCGTATCAGGAGTATATGGCGAATTTCATCAATGGCAGTCTCGATGGGGCAAAGTCATCGCAGACCGGGAATTTTGATGATTTTCAGGCTGCCCTGAACAAGATTCAGACTTCGTGCGGCGAGTGCCATCAGCGCTATCGTGGCAGTGACAGCGGCTTCTAGTTCACATTACCAGCGCCCGCAGGCTTTGTAATTTTGACGAGTCGCGCCCGCTCGATCGTCTCCCGCTTCGCGTTTGTTCATTGCTCTGACCGTGGTCTTTTTGCGGTCACGCGTGCGTTGGCGGTGAATCGTGTCCATTTGCAGTTTGTTTGGCATGCGGTTCGCACGATACTCGTGTCGTGACCCGTTGAGCCAATGATTCGTGCTCAATGGCGTCGCTCAGCATGATTCCGGGAACCAGCGGACCAGTCCGGCTAACTCCCCAATGTCACGTTGACAAGAATTCTTTGTAGAGATTACAAGCCCACCTCACATGCATCGTCACGATGCGAATGCAGAAGGAATCTGCAGCCTCGACCCCTCCTGGGTCATCAACACGGCAGGATGCCCGCATGACTGAACTCAGTTCCCGGTTGGCCACTTCCTGGTGGCGGTCGGCCCTTTCCCTTCTCAGTCGGCGTTTCCTCCCCATTCCAACCTGTCACACCCTGGTCTGCCATCGCGCTTGAGTACGCGAGGTCTTCCCATTTTCATGTTGCTGCCGTCCTGGACGCGGCATCGGCCTTTCCCTGGACTGGACTTCAGGGGCAGGCATCACACACCTCGCTTTGGAGGTCTCCCAATGTTGACTCGTGCGGGAAACCGTTTGACTCTGATTGCCGCCTGCCTGTTGCTCACGTGCGCTGTCGCGCACGGAGCCGAGCCACGTGGCGTGGTTTACAAATTTGGTGCGACCTGGTGCGGACCGTGCCAGCGAGTGGCGCCCATGATCGAGCGTCTCGAACGCGAAGGACTGCCGATTCAATCGGTCGACATCGATCAGCAGGAAGAACTCGCCAACCGCTTTCGCGTCGACCGCGTGCCGACGTTCATTCTGGTTGTTGATGGCCAGGAAATGGATCGCGTCGTCGGCATGATGACCGAAGGCGAAGTCCGCAAAATGGTTGCCAAGATCCCTGCGGGTGCAACCACGCGACCTGCCGAGACGCAAATTGCCTCCCCCTCCCCACCGCGTGGCCCGTTTGAAATCTCGCTGGGGCAATCAGCGCCCATGCGTCGGCCTGATGAACGGCCAGTCCAGGAACAATCGATTGCTCCGGTCACGCCAGAGCGTGGTGGTCTGGCAAACCTGTGGCCATTCGGTCGACGGGAGGAAGCTCCGCCCACCGTCCGTGGTAATGATTCATCGCTCGAAACCCTGCCAGCAATTGGGACCAACGCATTTGCCAACGACGCGATGGCCGCGAACGATCCCATGTCCGCCAGCATCCGCATTCGCGTGAAGCTCGGCGACAAGATGAACCTCGGCTCGGGAGCGATCATCAGCAGCCGACCGGGTTACACGTTGATCATGACGTGCGGTCATATCTTTCGAGACTTCACCAGCGAAGGAAAGATCGAGGTCGATGTCTTTCAAGATGGACGTTCGGTCATGTTTCTGGCCAAGCTGGAGAAGTTCGACCTGGACGCCGATGTCGGCCTGATCTCCATTCCGACCGAAAGCCCCCTGGCGCACGTCGCTGTGGCGCAGGCCGCAGCAGCGCCTGCGGAAGGAGAACCCGTAGCCTGCATTGGCTGCAGTGGTGGTGAGAATCCGACGCGTGAGCAAATTCGTGTGACTGCTGTCGACAAGTACGTTGGGCCTCACAACATCGAATGCACTGGGATCCCTGTGCGTGGTCGTTCCGGTGGCGGACTTTTCAATCAGCAGGGCGAACTGGTTGGGGTCTGCATCGCCGCTGACACCAAGGGTCAGCGCGGCCTGTATGCCGGTCTACATGCCATTCATGGACTGCTCGATGACTGTGGCCTGACAGCCCTGTATCAACCAGCTCCTCCAACGCAGCCGACGCAGCCAGTCTCGCAACCTGACCTGTTGGCAGGTCGGGCGAACGATCCGTTTGGTGCGACCACGACAGAGCCACTGGGTCAACCTGAACTGACGCCACCAGCCGGTTTGACAACTGACACCCTTGCGGCCAATCCACTCGATGTCGCCACCGGAGATGCCGAAGTCGTCGTCATCATCCGCGACCGCAATCAGCCGCAGTCGCAGAACCGGGTGGTAATCATCCATCAGGCCAGCCCCTCGTTCCTGAAGTATCTCGATGGGGAACTGGGTTCAGGCGCATCGCCTTCCGGGACCGCGCTGGGATCGCGTCCGGCTCCAGCACGTGAGTCACTCGTCCCGGCCATGGATCGTCGTACTCAGTCAGCTCCGGTTCAGCCAGCTTCCTACCAGACACAACGCCCCACCCATTCCAGCTCCTCGCTGGAGCCGGCCGTACGGATGGCCAAGCACGAGTTGGAACCGACTTCGTTACCTCATTTGGCACCCGCCCAGCGCTACGTGCGCACTGCGATCCGGTAGGCAAACGGCACATCGCAACAACATAAGCAGCCCGCCGAGTCGATGACCCGGCGGGCTGCTTGTCTACACAGGGAGAGGTCAGCGGTCCAAGGAAGTGAATTTGTCCTCAGGCATCGGAGACATGAGCAGACGGACTCATAGCGGACTGCCGATTGCACTACGAGAGGATTTCGAATTCGGTCCGTTCACGGCGACGGTCGATCATGTCGATGCCCGCACCACCGATCAGGACGTTGTTGCCGGTGCCACCGTAAAGCCAGTCGTTGCCAGCCTGACCGAGCAGAACATCGTCTCCGTCGTCACCAAACAGGGCATCATGGCCATCTCCGCCAATCAGGACATCGCGGCCGGGGCCGCCGACGAGTCGATCGTTGCCGAGTAGACCCATCAGTGTATCGTTGCCGTGTCCGCCGTTGAGATAGTCGTCGAGCCGTCCGCCAATCAAGACGTCGTCGCCGTTACCGCCGTAGACCGCCACCTGGTCCGCGAGACTGTTATTGAGTTCGACGACATCGTTCCCACCACGGGCGACGATCATCGCATTGCGAATCCCAAAGTACTCCACAAACGCCGAATTGGCGTGCAGACTGGAGGCGTCCATCGAAATGGTATCGGCCTCGTCGGTGCCCCAGACTCGCAGTTGATCCTGGTTCCCCTGATTGCCATAGAACGCAATGCCACCAGTCAATTTGCTCAGGTGTCCTTTCACTCCGAAGGTGATCATTTCGTTGCGATGTGCGTCCCCCATCACGACGACGCGTTCCAGTCCACCCAGTGACTGATGCGCGAGCAACTGGTTTGTCGCCCGATCGAGCACGTACACCCGATTGTGTGCTTCGGTCACAGTTACGTCGCGGGCGGGAAGTCTGGCGAGATCAACGTAAAAGACCTCCTTGCCGAAGAACACATTGTCCTGCAGTCCGGTGATGTCCGTGTTCCGCTCGATGACATCCTTGAGAGTGGTGCCATCGATGCGTCGCAGTTCTTCGCCTGAGAACGTGTTCTGGTACCAGTACCGGTCTCCCGCTCGCAGGCGTTCGAACTGATCGGCGAGCACGGCGGTGAAGAGTTCGCCAACACTCGAACCGGGCAGATGGTCTTCCGCCAATCCGCCGACCCAGGCATCAATATTGTCCACACTGCCGTACAGCGACTCGAGCTTCGCGGCGACTTCAGGATCGGAACTGATTTCGGAAAAACTCGTGACCGGAGCGAGTCCCATATCAATGCGGGCCTGATTGTAGTCGGCCAGTCCGTGGTCCCGACCACGCTGAATGTTGAGTGAGGCGAGATCAAACCCACCGGCTCCTGGAGGCCCGAACAGGAAGTTGCGGACATCATCGATCACCTGATTGTCGAGCTCCTGCGCGAGCTGAGTTGCCGCGCCTCGCAACAGGGAGTCGATGCCATGATCCACAACCTCGCTGGGATTGAAGAACGCCGACTGCAGCGCGAGGTTGCCCTCGTCGATCACACTTCCATCAGCTCCAATCCGCTGCAGTTCGGGCGAGAGCAAACTGTGCCCCAGCCGATACGCGGCAGTCGAGAAGATGTTCGCGATCCCGGGGTCAACATTGGGGTCATATCCCTCGTAGTCACCCGGCGCGTTCGATCCCAGCAAGGCGGGCAGGAACTCGTTGTAGGTAATCGCTTGAATCTCCGCGATCACGACCCGCCGCGCGCCCTGGTAGAGCTGCTCGTCCGTCAGGCTCGGATCGCGGGCGGCGAGTTCATCGGCGATGCGATTGTGTTCGCGGACCCACAGGGTCTGCATGGAGGAAAGCAACACGTTCTCATTCGCCCGGACATCGCCTGCGAGGAACAATGTGTCGCTGGTGCCCCCGGCGTTGTCGAGACCGGCCGTGTTGAACGGCAGCAGATCGCCATCGCTCGTCTTGAGATGTCCGCCTTCGAAGGTTCGCAGTTCTGCGGCGCGGATGTCATCTGATCCGTAGACGACTGAGCCATCGATGAAGGCGGTGATTTGATTGAGCTGCTGCCGCAATCCATCCGAAGAGTCAGCTCCTTCCACGTAGACTGAGCGACTCAGATCGATCGTGGCGGTTCCAGTGGAGAAGGGATCGAAGAATTGATCGCCGGTCGGCACGTCGATCGGGAACGCCTCAGCGGGGTCGGCACCGCCTGTCAGGTCGATGTCATGATCGAGGAATTGCCCCCAGACCCAGATGTAGTCCGTCAGGTATCGATCATTGACGATCGATTCAGTCTGCGCGGCGATCTCATTGCTGATCACTCGGGCGCTGGGCCGGTCGGCGCCAGCAGGGGAGGAGACTCCATCGGTGTACTCCGCGGTTGTCAGGCGCAGCAGTTCCTCGTTGGTGCTGCCCCAATCAGGGTTCAGCAGATTGTTACCAGTTCCATCGATCGATGCTGGTGACTCGGGCAACTGCGGCGTGCCGAAGCTGGAACTCAGCAGTTCACGCGCTTCGCACACTTCAGCAGCCATCTGCTGGAAGGACTTGGAGAGGTGTCGACGTTTTTGACCGAACAGGGCGCGCAGCATGAGACCGTTCCTTTCAAGAGTTGCTCCCCGAACAGTGAGTCACGACGACTCACCTCGAACACTCGGCAATTCAGGATGCGCCCCTTGTCTACTCACTATACTATTCGGCAGTGAGCAGCTGAGGGAAACATTCTGACGAGGTCACTCCGGGGATTCCCCGAGATTGGGGAGGGAGAAGTGACGATCGACATAACACGCCCTTGGGACCGTTGTTGCGGTTCGTCTGGGGCTGTGTTTGTTGATAGGGTATAGAAACGACTCCCGTCTGCGGCATTCAACACGAATTCTGAAATCCTACTCAGTTTTTGTCTCCGCCAGGGCGTTCTGCCCGTCCATCGTGAACGGGAAAAAACGCCCAGGATCTGCGAGCAGCCGCAGTTTCTTCCGCTCACTTCAGCTTCGTCAACGAGACCAGATCGTCATCGCCTTCGTCGTGTTCCTCCTCGAATTGTTCCAGCACCGGCAGTGGATCGAACGAGGTCCAGCTCGGCAAGACGGACAACATTGTTGCCAGCAGTGAGCCGCCGCGGATCAACCAGATGACGTAGCCCACCGTCAAGCCGCCGGTTGCCATCGCGGTGGTGCCAACGATGATGCGTTCAAATGTCAGGTGCTGTTTCACCTGTGCTTCGATTTCGTTCTGGAACGAATCGAGCTGATGAATGATCCCGCCTGGGACTGTGAGCAGTTCCAGCGGTTCGATGACGATCGGAGCCACATATTGCGTCACCGCTTCTCGCAATCGATCGTAAGCTGGATCGTCATGAGCAACTCCTGCCGTGTGACGTACGAAGATTTCCGTACGTTCTTCCGTCCACGTGCCGAGCGGGACAAATGGTGTCAGCACTGTCTGCTGGGACTCATCATCGGGATGATCCCCTTGCCATGGTCCCGGCCCCGTCGGTCCGCTGGGACCATTCGGTGTGGTCCCATTGGTGTCGGTCGGAGTTTGATCATCAGGATCTGTCAGATCGTTCTCAGAGGGATCTTCTGGATCAGGATCTACTGGTGTGGGATCCGTCGGATCGATCGGAGGAGCAACTCGCTGCACATCGATCTCGACTGTGACCGGAGTGCCGAACTCAAGCCCATCCGTCACCACATAGGTGAACTGATCGATACCGACCGTGTAGTAGTCCGCTTCGTAGGTGAACGTTCCGTCTGGGTTCAGCGTCAACACTCCACCCGGCGTTGTGCTCAGCAGAATGATTGACATTGATGGACCATCAGGATCGCTGTGATAGTCCAGCAGCGTCGGCGCGGTGATCGTCAACACATCGAACTGGTCGACCGTGTAACTCAGTGTTGTGGGACCGGTCGGAGGATCGTTGATGTTGTTTACGTCGATGACGATCGTCTCCACGTCGGTCAAGCCGTCAAGATCGCTTACTTCAACTTGCAGTGAGACCACGGGATTGAACTCGTAGACCAAGGCAGCCGGATCGGCGATCCGAATGTCTCCATTCGCGGGATCAATCGTAAAGATGCCGCCCGTGTTTCCACTCACAATGCGGAAGCTGAGGATGTCACCCGCATCAGGATCGCTGGCAGTCAGTCCGCCCACGAACGTCCCAACCGAACTGTGTTCGTCGATCTGCATCGAGTCGGGCTGCAGGTCCGGAGCTTCGTTGACATCGACCAGCTGAATCGTCAACCACTCCTGATAGGTCAATCCACCGGAGTCGGTCGTTTCGATGAGAACCTGATGACTGGTGGCGGCTTCGTAGTTGAGTTGCGATCCATCAGCAACGGTCAGCAGACCAGAGGAATTGATCGCGAAGCGACCGTTGTCGGAATCCAGCAGCAGATACGTGAACGTGTCGCCTACATCGACATCGCTCGTGCTCGCCTGTCCCACAACGGTGCCATTGGCCGCGTTCTCATGGACCAGTTGCTGATCGAGCGCGATGTCGTAGGGCACCTCGTTGACATCAGTGACAGTGATCACCACGGTCTCGACCACAGAGGTCTGGACACCATCCGAAACGGTGATCTGCAACGTGACCGAGGGAACCGTTTCATGATCGAGGAACGTATTGTCGCTGATCGTGAGTTCGCCAGTGGCGGGATTCAGCGCGAAGATGCCGCCGGTGTTTCCCCCCGTGATCGTCCAGCTCTGGAGCGATCCCACCGTATCGGCGTCGGTGGCGACCAACGATCCGATCGAGGTGCCGTTGGCGAGGTTTTCAGGAATCGAGAACTGCTGACCAGGCGTAACGACCGGCGGAGTGTCATTGAGATCGGTGAGATTGATTTCAATGCTGGCAGTGTCGGTCGCACCCAGAGCATCTTCAACTTCAATCGTCAGCGTCCATCGCTGTTGTTGCTCGAAATCGAGCGCGGCATTGTTGTTGACCCTGATGTCGCCGGTCACTGGATCGACGGCAAACGCACCGTTGTCATTCCCGGCAGTGATGCTGTACGTCCAGGAGTCCCCATTGTCCGGGTCGGTGACTGGGACATTGCCGACCAGCGTTCCGTTCACACTGTTTTCGGGAAGTGCGAAAATGGCGTCGTTGATGATGGGTGCGTCATTCACGCCGGTAATCGTGATCGTCACCATCGCGGTCGAAGTGCCGCCATCGCCGTCCGAAACAGTGTAGGTGAATGTGTCTGTTGCTGTTTCCCCATTGGCGAGTGTCTCGAACTGACCATTAGGATCGTAGGTGAAAGTCCCATTACTGTTGTTGGTAACCGATCCAATGGTACCGGCCACGTCCATGCCAATGACCGTCAACACCGCGTCACCGGAGGCCGGATCGGTGTCGTTGCCGCGGACATCAATCGTAGTGAATGAGGTATCCTCGTCGGTGGTGTAACCGGCGCCGGAGTCGTTGTTCGCGGTCGGTGGCGTGTTGTTGACCGTCAGCGTTGTGCTGGCGGTGTGAACGCCGCCTTGGCTGTCGGTCACCTGCACACCGATGGCGTAGGTGCCATCATCGATGATGCCGAGCGCTTCGAGTTGCGCCCAGGTGAGCGTTGGGTTCACGCCGACCGCATCATCGTACTGGCCATCGTTATCAATGTCCCAGGCGTACGTCAGTGCCTGGTTTTCCACATCGGTCGAGGCCGAGGCATCAAGCGTGATGCTGTCGCCTTCAGCGATCATGTAAGGTCCGCCAGCATCGGCGACAGGGTTGTCGTTCACCCCGTTGATGGTGATCGTTACCGTCGCCGTTGACAGTCCGCCGTCGCCATCGTTGATGGTGTACTGGAAGCTGTCGGTCGCGGTTTCCCCATTGGCAAGCGACTCAAACTGACCATTGGGATTGTAGGTGAATGTTCCGTCACTGTTGTTGGTAACAGTGCCGAGCGTGCCAGCGGTATTCATGCCGGCAACCGTCAGCGGATCGCCTGCCGCTGGATCGGTGTCGTTTCCACGAACGTCAATCGTCGTGAACGCGGTGTCTTCATCGGTAGTGTAACCGGCTCCGGCGTCATCGTTTGCCGTCGGCGGCGTATTGTTGACCGTCAGCGTGCTGCTGGCAGTGTGAACACCACCCTGGCTGTCAGTCACCTGCACGCCAATTGTGTAGAGTCCATCATCGATAATGCCGAGGGCTTCGAGTTGTGCCCAAGTCAGCGTCGGACTGACACCAACAGCATCGTCGTACTGTCCATCGTTGTCGAGGTCCCACGCATACGTGAGTGCCTGGTTCTCGACATCGGTTGAGGCAGAGGCATCGAACGTGACGCTGTCTCCTTCCGCAATCGTGTAAGGTCCACCAGCATCAGCAACCGGGTTGTCGTTCACCCCATTGATG
>JAGQQB010000729.1 GCA_020426425.1 Planctomycetaceae bacterium
TCGCCACGAGGGGAAGCAAATGCTGGCCGGTTATTCGGAATGACAACTTGGGAAAGCTGCACAGAGACTGCCGGATGTAGGGGTGTCGGCACCGTCGGAACATCAGTCAGGTTCTTGAGAACTGGCGATTTCAGAGCATTCGTTACAGATGCACCAACCCGAGCGACGATACCAAAGCTGCCGGGTGAGCATTTCGCTTGCATCGGACGCGTGAATTGTCACGCCACCAGTCGTCGTGTTCGTGCTGGTGTGCGGATTCTCTTTCCGGTTGGGGCAGGGAAGAGATTGTCATTGGGGGGGAACTATGCGAGTTTATCAGCGCTACGCGCTCTGGGTGGCGGCACCACTAGTTTTTGCAACTGGCTGTGCTGGCGGTCCAACGCTCTTTTCCAACGCCCGTCGGGCGCGGGATGCCGATCCTGCCGAACGCATGATGCAGGTGGCCAAAGGCTACGAAGAGACGGGACGTTACGAAGCGGCCCAACGTCTCTATCAGCAATTGGCGCACATGCAGCCCAGCAACCAGATCGTTCGTGTACGACTGGAAGCGTTGGCGCAACGCAGTCAGTCCGGCGCACCGGGCATCTTGAGTGAGCCGACCGCGACCAAACAAGAGGCTGCCGAATTGCTGGCTCTCCTGCGTGAGAACGAAGCCGCATATGAGGCGGCTCGTGATGCGCAGGAAAAACAGCCGACACTCGCACCAGCGACGGTTCAGCTGCCGCAGTTCGCACTGGCCGGAGCAACAGCCCCGAAACCGCATGCGACCGCTTCAATCGCCATTCCCGAGCAGTCGATGCCACCGGCTGAGACGGCCGCTGCGGTCACGCTGCCTCAACGCGATACCGCCATCGCCACGGCAGATGTCGAGGCTGCGGAATTCCGTTCCGAGGATTTCTTCCCGGCCGATCAGCCAATGGCCGCAGATGTCGCTGTCAGCGAGGTTGATCCGAGCGAAGGAACGGGCGAATCGCTTGCGATGGCTGAGCCGCTGTTTGCCGAGAGTGCGACCGAAGTCGATCCCGAAGCGATTCCATTTCCTGAAGAACTTGGCGTGGGTGAGTCCGCCACCGGCAACGACTGGGCACAGGTCATCGCTGCTGCTGCGGGAGCCAAGAAGCCGGAAGTCACGCAGGCAAATGTTGCTGCCGACTGGGCACCCACGGCGGGTGATGATGCCGAGATTGTTCCTGCAGGTGACATTGTTTGGACGAAGACCGCCGTCAGCCATCTCTGTCCCGACCTCACTCCGGAACTCG
>JAGQQB010000730.1 GCA_020426425.1 Planctomycetaceae bacterium
CATTCGGACCGCCCAAGGGTCTGCATCGGTCGCGATGATCACGGCAGCAGGGATTCTCTCTGGTCTGGTACACGGCGGGACCCTCACGTTCCATCCCGTGTACCTGGCCCTCGCGATTGGCTGTGGATCGAAACCGATTTCCTGGATGAACGACAGCGGATTCCTGGTGATCACGAGGATGAGCGGTATGGACGACGCGGAAGGGCTGAAGTACGTCACACCGATGACCGGCCTGATGGGCTTGTTCGGACTTGTCATCGTGCTGATTGCGGTGAGCGTATGGCCCCAGTTCTAGCCCGAGTTCTGCCGACGAAGCGTCCGGTTTGTCACGATGTGTTCGAACAGATCAACAACGGTTTGACAGTCCGATTCATTGCCCCCTACACTCGCCCCAACTCATCGCAGCGTCGATGGATTTGCATGGTCGATCGTTTCCTCAAGAATCGTACGTGAGCCATCCATCCTCGTTGCAACCAACTTGACAGCCCAGGATGGAGCACGCTGCGTCATGTCGAATTCGCTCGCTGAGGTCGGACCAGGTTCTGTTTGTTTTCGCCCGATTCGCTCGTTGCTGGCAGGGCTGATTGTCACCCTCACGGCCCAATCCGCTCATGCGGCGGATGGGATCCCGGAAACCAGCATCGCGATTGGTTGGTCAATCGCGCTGCTCGGCTCGCTGGTCGCACTCGGTTTTGCCTGGCAGTTCTACAACTGGATGAAGGCTCAGGATCCAGGCGATGAGCAAATGGTCAAAATCGCCGGCTACGTGCAGGATGGAGCCGATGCCTACCTGTGGCGGCAATATCGTGTGGTTGGCGTCTTTTTCGCCATCACAATGGTCCTGCTGATGGTCGTCGCGTTTGTGTTCAATGCCCAATCCCCCTGGGTGCCGTTCGCGTTCATTTCTGGCGGGTTCTTCTCGGCATTGGCCGGTTGGTGCGGGATGAAGACCGCAACCCTCGCCAGTTCCCGAACTGCACAGGCCTGTAAGAAATCGCTCAACGACGGACTTCAGGTCGCATTCCGCAGTGGTGCAGTGATGGGTCTGACCGTGGTCGGTCTGGGACTGTTCGACATCTGTCTGTGGTTTGCAGTGCTCCACTGGGGCGTGAAAATGGAGCTGGTCGAGATCACCGTCACCATGTTGTGTTTCGGCATGGGGGCGAGTAGTCAGGCACTATTCGCGCGCGTCGGGGGCGACATCTTCACGAAGGCCGCCGATGTGGGTGCGGACCTCGTTGGCAAAGTTGAAGCGG
>JAGQQB010000731.1 GCA_020426425.1 Planctomycetaceae bacterium
ACGAGGTGCGACCAATGCACGCCATCGTCCGAACCGATGTAGACGCCCGGCGTCCCCCAGCCAGAGAAGACGCCAATCACGCCGCCCGTTGCCGCCATGCCGTACACGGCAAACGTCCCATGCCAGCCACCATCTTCGAGTGAATCGGTCCCGAGAAACGTCTGCTTCCACGTGCGGCCATCATCACGCGATACCAGCACCCGCATCCCCTGCTTGGAGCAGACGGCGAATACCGGTTCCTCCTGTCGAGGTTGCAATTGCACGCCATAAGGGATGTCGTCCCGGATGGGGGCATGTTGCTTTTGAGCGTGTGCCTCAGGACAACAAGTCAATAACGCGACCAACAACAGCATGCTGGGCCGCAGGCGACGCGTCGTATCCGACGCTGCCAGCGTCGGTGTCCGCAAACACTCATCGTGTCGACTGACTCGATCCAACTCGCCTTGCGACGACATCAACGTTCGGGATCGCACTGGTTCACCTCAGCCTATGCATTGAGTTTCTGTTTCAGGACCGACATCGTTTCCCGCTGCCGCTGCTCCACAATCGCCTGTGCTTTGGCGACCCGCTGATGCGCGAGATCAGGTTGCGTCGCCATCTCCAGCACCGCCGGGACGATCTTCGCATGATCCTCTTCCCGATCAAGATCGAACAACCAATCCCCCAGGCCAATATCTCGCCACATAAAGCCCTTACTTGTCTGCTCCTCGAACCGACACACAATCGCCGGAATGCCGTTGCCGACCGCCATGATCGGCGAGTGCATTTCGCTGCCGAACAGCCCGGCACTGCGCACGTAAGTGCTGAGCGCCTCGTCGGTCAGCCAGAAGTTCTCCCGCCAGACGACCCGCTCACGCACATCATCCGGCAACTGGTCGTAAAACATCTCCTTGCCCACGGCCATTTGCGTCATGTCCTCAGGGCAGAGCAGCACCTTCAGCGGCGTTTCGCGAATCACAGCAACGATCGCCTGCCGCAGCGCTGCATGATCATGCTCCTTCATCGCGTCATTGCGTGCGTGACGTTCTGGATCAAGCGACCGCTTCTTCGAGGGAATCGTCCAGTAGGGCGTGTACCGCAGTCGCGACAGGCAGCACAGGAACTTCCCTTCTTCGAGTTTGTTTGCCTTGAGGAACGCGGCCGCCCGATCGTCATCCCGCAGATCGCAGGCGAAGGCGCCGTCCGGACCGAACTCC
>JAGQQB010000732.1 GCA_020426425.1 Planctomycetaceae bacterium
GTGCCAAGGGCGACGCGCGCGGTCCATAACGCAACAGGCAGGGCGGAGACGTAACCAACCAGAAAGACCCACTCCAATGGGAGTCCGTTGTGCTTCAGGCACAAGTAATAGCCGAGTGATGCGGCGATGAAGAGGCCTCCCCACAGCCGAGCCGCCCAGTAATGGTGACGGTGCCCGGGATGACGAGTGACACGTTGACTGGCTAACACCGCGACTTGCAGCAACGCGAACAGACCCGCTGGCCAAGTGAAGACAAACGCCCCGTGAATGCCCGGCATCGATGTCCCCCAACGATTCAGCAGTGGTGTGGCGATCAGTGCAAGCGGCACCACGCCTCCACACAGCAACGTCAATTGACGATCAGGCGACTGCGACTTCCAGCCCCTGTCGACCACTGGTATAAGGAGTCCCGGCAGCAGAACACACGCCAATCCAGTAAGATACCAGCGCAGCAGTTCGTCGGCTTCCGGCGGCATGAAGGGATGTTCCCGCTCCCCATTGAGCAACCAGAACGGACTGCGGATGTCATGCCGGGGCAGGTCCGAGAGATGGAGTGTTGGTGCCGCGTCGGATTGCTGTGCACCGGACTCAGTAGTGATCGACAGGTCCAGGCAAACGAACTGTTCGCCCCCGCGCAAGTAAAGCAGTCCATCAGCGAAGGTGGGCCGCGTCCAGCAGACGTGATCGGGAAAGACCTCAGCGACAGCCTGCTCTTTGGCTCCGTCTCGCGAAACTTCGATGCGTCGGACCGTACCGGCATCGCTGAACAACAGCAGTCGGTTTCCAGAGGCGATCATGCTGGACTGACCGAAGTCCGGTTCCGACCACAGAATCTCACCGGTCTGCATGTCGAGACAACGAAACTCACCACGTGAGGGACGATGCGCCTTAGACTGGGGATCGCGAAGATCAAATCCAAACAACAGATCGTCCGTCACGACGCAGGTGGTGACATCGTTCGAGAACTTTGGTTGCGACCAGGCAAATTCGACGGCAAGTCGATCGCTCACCGCGTTCGTCGTGTCCGCTGCAGTGTCGCTC
This sequence comes from Planctomycetaceae bacterium, assembly GCA_020426425.1. Taxonomy (GTDB): domain Bacteria; phylum Planctomycetota; class Planctomycetia; order Planctomycetales; family Planctomycetaceae; genus JACKHO01. The sequence goes on from JAGQQB010000732.1 coordinate 1,042, forward strand.
GGTCCAGCGTCGGTCGCTGCGGTGCCATCTCCCCAGCTCAATCGATAGGCGGTCGCGCCGGCCTGAAACGGCGCGCTGAATACAAGCAATGGCTCCGCATACGCCGGGATGGTTGAATGCTCGTCATAACC
>JAGQQB010000733.1 GCA_020426425.1 Planctomycetaceae bacterium
ACATTCGATGAAGGACCCGCCCTGGTGCTGTTCTACAAGTACCTGCTGGTGCTGCAAGGGGACGCGGAATACGCCCTCCACTTCAATCCGGAAGATGCCCTCTCACCCAGTCAGCGAAAATATGCCGAAGTGCAGCTGCAGCTGTTCCTGAACTGGTGGGAACAGTGGCCGGGGCGTGAGGGGGAGTTGTAGACGGAATGCTCCTGTAGTTGTTGTACGCAGTTTGGCGTAGTCACACTGCTGGTGTTCAATTTGACGGAGTTCTCAGTAGACCGATCTCGACAGAATCGGCAGTCGCGGCACAATCGGATTGATTGTGCCAGGTGGGTCTGGCACACGTCGTATTTCGTGCGCCGAGGTGTCTCATGTCGACTTCATCTGTCTCGTCCACCAGCGAGGAACTGCGGCAGATATCGCAGCTTCGCGAGAAAGCCCGCCGCAGTTTCGTCACACCCGAGGTCGCCCGCCAGGATCGACAGGCAGTGTGGCAGAAGACGTTTCGGCCGGACGTCCGTCGCTGGATCGCGATGTATGCTGCCGTAGGTGAACGTGATGTTTACCTTTGGCAATGGTGTTTGCACGGCATCGAACTGACCACGCTCTCGAGTGTGACGCCGCACTGGCGGGCACATCTTGAGGATACGAAGTTACTCAGCGTGATTTTGTGCGTGCTGTTCGATGACGTCGCCGATCGAGGTGAGCGTCCGGAGTGGTTGTCAGCGATCCTGGCGGCTTGCGGCCAGTCGGGACTCACCCCGGTCGGCGAATTGTCAAAACATGAGCAGGATCACGTCGCCGTGACGCGATCGCTTTGGTTGGAATACGAGCAGCGCGTCGCGGTGTTGCCCCACTTTGAGGAGTTTAACCCGGTCTGGAACTTCGACCTCACGCAGTTCTTCAATGCCATGCGATACGGGCATCTTGCCAATCGGTATCCGGCATTCTTGAACAGTACAGAGCACGACGTCTACTCACCGCACAACATGCTCATGGTCAGCTTTTGCACATTGGATCTGATGGCTTCGCCGCTGCTCCCTGAAGAAGAACTGGGGAATCTGCGGGAGGCGATCTGGCACGCGCAGGCCATGGGGCGGGTAGGCAATATCTTGAGCACCTGGCGACGGGAGCTGGAGGATCGCGACTTCTCGGGCGGTATCTT
>JAGQQB010000734.1 GCA_020426425.1 Planctomycetaceae bacterium
GATCCGCCGGATGCGGGAAATCCGCACGTCCGGTGGGATGAGGGGGGAGGCGACGACCGTCCCTCCCCTACTCGACCATTTGAACTTGACCTTTCCCCAAGGAACCATTCCATGCCTCCCAAAATCCACGAGATCCGTCCCGAAGAACGTCACTTCACCGAAGAGGACCAACGCCGGACTGAAGAACAGATGCGCGGCCACTACGACCGTGTGGACAGTGCGTTCGCCCGGGAGAATACAGCGCGGCAGACGGCCATGGACAGCCAGGTCGACCAATTGCAGGCTGATGGTCATTACATTTCTGCCAACGCAGCCTTTGGCAGAGATGTGGCGACCGCAGGTGGTAACGTGTACGACTCCGTGCAGCAAGCAGTCCGCCAACCACAACTCCCCCCCGCCGAAGCAGAGTACGGACAACTCAGCTTGCGACCGGCGGAACAGTTTGAACTGGAGGCCAATGCCGATCCTGGACTGCGCGAACGCTCCAACGTCAACAAGGTGTGCCTGGGAGCGGGGCTCGCTGGAGCATTCGTCGTCACTGGTGGCGCGATCGCCGCAGGCCTGATTGCCGGTGGAGTGCTGAAAGTTTCGTCTGGTTCGAGCGAGGCTGACCCTGACGGTCCACTGACTCCCAAACTGTGCGATTCGCTGAAGCAGTGCCTGGAAGCGTGGCTCAGCATGCCGGAGGAAGCGTACTGGCAGGCGGTGCTGGATTACCTGAATCAGAACCATCCCAGTTATATGCTGCAGTTCGATGCTGTGGACTACGTTTCGGCAATCGCTCATTCACTCCGTAGGTCAGACTGGTCGAGCGCTTACATTGAACAGTCGGTGAAGACACTGTTGACCTCCTGGCGCAAGGCTGGTGTCGCGGTTGTTGACGACAAGGAGCAACCATTGACCGACGAGCTCGATTTCACTCGCAACAAGGAGTTGTTTCAACAAGCGAGCGTACTCAAAGACGAGCAAGGGCAGGAGGCGACCCGGTATTGGAAACTGCGAATCCTGTCGTTCGTGCTGGCATGCATCGTGACGCCGCCACGGCTTGAAGACGACGACAACGAAAACTTCTCTGTCGTAGGGGACTGGGACAAGCAGACCTTCGGGACCAAGAGCGGTCAGCACTGGCATATGACGCAGGGAC
>JAGQQB010000735.1 GCA_020426425.1 Planctomycetaceae bacterium
CAATCGTCTGGCAGAGCACTACGACTTGCCGCCCGTCGATGGTCCCCACATTCGCCCCGTCCCCTTGCCCGCCGACAGTGTCCGAGGCGGACTCCTCTCGCAGGGGAGCATTCTCAAGGTATCGGCGAACGGAACGAACACCTCGCCGGTAGTGCGCGGTGTGTGGGTGATGGAGCGAATTCTCGGCGAGTCACCCCCTCCGCCTCCAGCAGGCGTTCCCGGGGTCGAACCGGATATTCGCGGCGCCTCGACATTGCGCGAACTGCTCGACAAACATCGGGCGCTCGACAGTTGCCGCGCCTGTCATGAACTGATCGATCCTCCTGGATTCGCGTTAGAGAGTTTCAATCCGATCGGCGGGTGGCGGGATCGATACCGCAGCCTGGGTGAAGGAGATCGGGTCGACACGGAAGTGCGGGGCCAGCGTGTGCGGTACAAACTCGGCCCCCCCGTCGACGCGACCGGCCAACTGCTCGATGGTCGACGTTTTGGCGGGTTTCATGAATTCCGCGATCTCCTGGCGCAGGAACATTCGGTTCTCGCCGAAGCGCTGACCCGCAAACTGTTGACCTTCGCCACTGGTCGCGAAATGGGATTTTCAGATCGACCAGAGATTCGCGTCATCGTCACCCGCACGGCCCAGTCTGAACATGGGGTCCGCGACTTGTTGCTGGAAGTGGTCGACAGCAAGGTGTTCCGCGAGAAATAGGTCGTCCGCAGAAATCTGGTGCGGCAATGTTCAGCCGCGAGACGGTTTCGATGCCCCTTCACGCTGCGTCTGCCGCTTGGTCGAGCACGAGTGAATCCTGCTCGGCGCGTTGCTCTATCTGCGGACACTGCGATTCGTAAGCCAGATACCCACCGCGACGCACACGCCCGCAAGTGCAAGCCAGAGGGAAAGTTGGTCACCCCGCAGCAACACCCCCAGCGTCACCCCGCAGACTGGTGTTGCGAAACTGAAGACCGACACCTGCGATGCTCCATGCCGTTTGAGCAACCACGCGTTCGCCGCAAAACAGAAACCGGAAACAAGCAGTCCGACGTACAGGAGCGCAATGATCGTCGACCGGGTGAGCGAAATGCGCGGAACTGTTTCAAACGCCGCAGACCATGCAAAGAACATCGCCGTGCCAATGA
>JAGQQB010000736.1 GCA_020426425.1 Planctomycetaceae bacterium
CTTCCAGACGTGCGAGCTGCGCCCGTTCGCCTTCAACCGGCTTGGCTCCCTGCTTGACCCAGTTGAGGAACAGGTTGTATTCCCAACTGCCCACTTCCATCCGCTTGCCCCCTTCGTGGGGTTCAATGAGCGTGCCTTTGGTGATGGCATAGCTGTCGGCGGGTGTTTCGGTATCAATCCGCTCCATCAGCCGTTCGTGGTCCATCTTGAAGTCGTAACCGAACAGCGAGAGCTGAAAGCCGCCGCGTCCCTGGAACGAGCCATGGCACGAACGACCATTGCAGCCCATCTTGCCGAGCAACGGCGAGAGATGCTTCTGGAAGTCGACCTCGTCCGTCGCTTCCGGTGAGGCGAACCGCTCGCTCGCCGGGGCGAGCACATCGGCGCCAACGGCGACGGTGCTCAGCAGCATCAGGAACGAACAGGACCAGGTCAGCAGGGGGGTGATTCGTGTCATCGGCTTGGGTTCGATGTGGGAAACAGTGTGGACCAGGGCGGGAACAATCAGTTGAGGAAGGAATCCGTCAGGGGAATCAGGTCGATGGCTTCGGCAGCGACGGTTTGGGTTGTACCGACGTGGCACGAGGCTTCACGCTCTTGAGCAGGCGATCGAGTTCTTTTTCCGCCTGCTCGTCGGCGTTCTCTTGCAGTTCATCGATGGATGTGTCGATCTTGGCGACGCGTGACTCCAGGCGGGATTTCTCATGCAGCAGCATCTGCACTTTGATGTCCCGTCGCTGCAGGAGCAAGCGTTTGAGTTCTTCGCGACGACTATCTGGCATGCCGGAGACGCTCTGCGCCGTCAACAGCCGAATGCGGGAGTCGACTCTCCAGGCGCTCAGTTCGAGTTCGTAACGCTCGACCGAGCGGGACTTGGACTTGGCGAGCCGTTCGCTGGTACGGAACAGTTCGTTGACGGCGGTCGCGTAGCGCGGCTCGTCCATCCTCTTCAGACCGACCAGCAAGTCAGCCAACTCGGGATGATGGGCCTTGGCGAAGGTCATCGCCGCTGCTTCCCGTTCGGGCGTCAGCGTCTTGTCTTCGGCGATGTCGGTCTGCGCAGCGACGGCGATCAGCGGCAACAGGCTACAGGCAATGCCAACGAGCAGGGTCAACAGATGGTGGTGACCAG
>JAGQQB010000737.1 GCA_020426425.1 Planctomycetaceae bacterium
GGTCCGAAGTACCATCACCCCGCCCCGCTTAATGATGCGTCGCGGGCGGTACGGTATGTTCGCGCCCATGCCGAAGAACTGAAGGTCGATCCTCACCGCGTTGGCATTATGGGCTTCTCGGCGGGGGGGCACCTCGCCTCGACCGTCTCCACGCATTACGACGCAGGCAACGCTGACAGTGCCGATCCCGTCGCGAAGCAATCATCGCGTCCCGACTTCAGCATCCTGTGCTATCCGGTGATCAGCCTTCGTTCAAGCTTTGGCCATGCAGGCTCGCGCCGCAATCTGCTCGGCGAGAACCCACCGCAGGAACTGGTCGAGTCGCTTTCGAACGAAACGCAAATCAACAAGGAAACTCCGCCAACGTTCCTGTTCCACACCGGCGAAGACAAAGGGGTGCCGGTGATGAACAGCATCGTTTACTACCAGGCGCTTGTGGAGCATGGCGTTCCGGCGGAATTGCATGTCTATCAGCAAGGACCGCACGGCGTCGGACTGGCACCGAAGAATCCCATCCTGAACACGTGGAAAGATCGACTCGCCGACTGGCTTAAGGCGAACAACTTCCTGGCGAACGCCCAGCGCGGAAATGTGAATGGCAAGGTCAGCCTGAATGGTGAGCCGCTCCGCTGGGGCACGATCACCTTCACCCCGATCGCTGGCGGACACTTGCCAGCCAGTTGGGCAATGATTTCTCGCGGGAATTACCGATTTGATGCTGCGAGCGCTCCCGTTGTCGGCGATCATGACGTCACGGTGGTCAATTGGGGCGATGTCGTCCCATACCCCACCCTGGAAGATGCAACTCTGCTGACCGCCAGCCAACTCCGCGCTCATGTGGCGACGGGCGAAAACACATTCGCTTTCGAATTCCGACAAGATTAGACCGCTCCCAACTCCCCATCACCAACTCCCAATGCACATTCTGATTACCGGCGGCTGCGGCTTCATCGGCTCGAACTTCGTGCGACACATCCTCGCCGAACATGCCGACTGGTCGTTGACGAATATCGACAAGCTGACTTACGCCGGGAACCTGGAGAACCTGAAGGATCTCGAAGGGGAGGCCCGCTATCAGTTTCGGCGTGGGGACATTTGCGACCGCGATTTCGTCGCCGGAGTGCTTGCTG
>JAGQQB010000738.1 GCA_020426425.1 Planctomycetaceae bacterium
TGCGGTCGAGAAGGCGAAGCTGGAGGCGCGGCGGCGGGGGTGTTCGGTCATCGAGCAGCGGCTGGATGATGGGGCAATTAAGTTAACTGTGAGTGTGGGAGGTGGGGTGTGAATCAAGTTATTGAGATCACCGTCGCGGCGAATGGAGCGACGACTGTCGAGACGAAAGGGTTCGTTGGGTCAGAGTGTCGGCGGGCGAGTCAGTTCATAGAGGCGGCGCTTGGGCAGCGGGAAGAAGAAGTGCTCAAGGCGGAGTTTCATCACGGGGTGGATGCGGCATCGCAGGTGCGGCAGGCGGAGTGACATAGACATCGTCGGCCACGCCATCGCTCGCGTCTCAACGCCGGTCTCTCAACCTTAGACGTTCGACCTTCAACCATCCACCATCAACCACAGGAGCAACGATGTCATTCACTGATCGCCTCACCGAATACGTGCGGGCGTGTTTCACAGGAATCTGGATTGAGAGTCACGAGCATCAGGACGCGCTTGTGGAGATCGCTCAGTTGTGCCATCGCGAGGATTGGCGGTTGGCGACTTGGGATGTTGAGCAGGGCTTGCTCGTTGGTGGGACCGAGATCGACAACCAGGGGAACGATCCTTTGGCGGCGATTCGATCGCTCAACTCGTTGGCAACGCCCGACGGCACAGCCATTCTGGTGTTGCAGAACTTCCATCGGTTTCTGCAATCAGCGGAGATCGTGCAGGCAGTCGCGCGACAGGTGATCAATGGGAAGCAGAACCGCACGATCCTGGTTGTGCTCGCACCGGTGGTTCAGTTGCCGATCGAACTCGAAAAGCTGTTTGTCGTCATCGAGCATGAACTGCCTGATCGTGAGCAACTCAGCGAAATCGCCCGCGGCATCGCAACCGAAGATGCAGAGCTGCCTCACGGCACCGAACTTGAAACGGTGCTCGATGCCGCCGCCGGACTCACGCGGATGGAAGCGGAGAACGCGTTCAGTCTGTCGCTGGTGCGGCATGGTCGCGTAACGGCAGAGGCCGTTTGGGAACTGAAAACGCAGACGCTCAAGAAGTCCGGGGCACTCGAACTGCATCGTGGCCGCGAGGACTTCAGCAGTCTCGGCGGATTGGCGGCATTGAAAGCGTTCTGCAAACG
>JAGQQB010000073.1 GCA_020426425.1 Planctomycetaceae bacterium
TGTGTGCAGAGAAGCCGATCTGCTGCGGGATCTCGTGATTCTCGATTGCCCCGACCCTGACAGCGACGAGGCGGAAACATCGGGGAGCAACCTCGAACGGCTGCATAACCTGTTGCCGTTTTGTGATGTGCTGCTGTATGTCTCGACGCAGCAGAAGTACCGCTCCGCCAGGGTGTCGGACGAATTGCTCAAGGCGGCGCAGGGGTGTCGACTGATCTTTGTGCAGACGCATGCCGATCTCGACACCGACATCCGGGAGGACTGGGCGAAGTCACTGGCGGGCAAGTATGAGGTGCCCGATCTGTTCTTTGTCGATTCGAATCGGGCGCTGCTGGAGCAACAGGCGGGACAGCGACCTGCGGGAGACATGGGGCGACTGATCGAACTATTGACGAATCAACTCGGGACCTCACAACGAGTGGGGGTTCGGCGAGCGAATGTTGTCGACCTGTTGCAGGCGGCGCTACTGCGGTCGCAGGAACAGTTGCGACAGCGACGGAGAGCAGTGGAGGAGTTGGGGCAGGCACTCGTCGCGCAGCGCGAAGTGCTGGTGCGACGTATGGCGGGGCAACTTGAAGAGGAACTGCTGACGAGTCGCAATCTGTGGGAGCGACGGCTGGTCTCGGCGGTGTGTGATACGTGGGGGCTGAGTCCGTTCTCAGCGGTTCTGCGGGGCTACAATGGGCTGGGTGCGATACTCGCCTCGATGACATTCTACCGGGCCCGGAGTACCGCGCAACTCGCGCTACTCGGCGCGGTCCAAGGGGCGCGGTGGCTTGAAGGGATGCGGCGCGAACGTGCGGCGGAAGCATCGCTGGATCGGGTGAGTCACTTCGGCCTTGATGACGGACTGCTTCGCGAAGCGGAAATCGTCATGGAAGGACATGTGCAAACTGCCGGACTGAGCCGCGATTTGCTGCGGGATCAGTCACTGGATGATCTGCGACGCGAAGCAGCGGCGGTGGAAGGGCAATTCGCCGACGATGCACGTCGCCGGATCGATGAGATCATTCGCAACTTGTCGCAGCGGAACTCGCGGTGGTACATCCGGAGTTGGTACGAATTGCTGTTTCTCGCGTACCTGGGGTTTGTGCTGTTCCGCGTCGGCAAGAACTTCTTTTACGATTCGTTTCTGCGGTCGACGCCGTTGCTCTCGACCGACTTTTATGTCGCAGCGGGACTGTTCCTCGTGTTATGGACCGGGCTGCTGGTGATGTTCTTCACGCGCCGCTTGCGCAATGGACTGCACGCGCAGGTGCGGACGATGGTGCAGTCTTTGGTAGAGACGCGGCTTGCACGCGGGTTGTTTCCGCAAGTGGATCGTGCTGCGAGAGACGCGATCACTTGTTGCGATGAAGTCGACGCGCTGCTGATTCAAGCGACTCAGTTGCGTGAGGAAATCGCGACGCCCGCTGGCTTGGGCGGGCAGAAAATCGCCGATGCCTTGGTGGTGCAGGCGGCGGCAAGGTAGTACGTGATTGTCTGGTCACTGCTCGTCAGGATCGAGCACGCTGGAATCGAGCGCACAGTCGAGGGCCAGCCAGAGGGCGCGCGCGTGTCGGAACAAGAGCAGTGGCAGCACGATGACGTAGATGGTGAGTGGCGCGATCACCTGTTGCCCGGTCAGGTTGAAGCCGAATCTCGCGATGATGAATAACGCTGTCGTCGTTAACGCAGTGATGCCGTAGTTGATGTAGCTTGATCCCAGAAAATACCCTGGAGCGCGTTCGTACTTGAAGTTGCAGGCAGGACAATTCGTGGGCATGCTGAGCCAGCGTCGAAATAACCTGCCTTCGCCACAATTGGGGCAACGCAAGCGAATTGCACGGCTGAGCAGGGTGCCAGTCGAGGGACGCGGGCGGCGTGTTGCGGGATTCGCTGTGGGGGCTTCGTCGGACAATGTTCCACTCTCTGCTATGCCCACGACACGGGATCACGCTCGGACAGGCTCGCCCAGCAGGCGTTCAGCTGGAATTGCCGGGAGAGCAAGTCGGCCAACTGCTCGACTGCGAATCGCTCGGTTTGATAGTGACCGGCGATGATTAATCCCATTCCGAGTGAGCGGGCTTCCAGGCAGGAGTGAAAGCGGGCCTCGCCGGTCAATAGAACATCGCATCCTGCGGCATGGGCGTCGCGCAGGAATTCTGCCGCAGCGCCGCAGGCGACGGCGACTGACTGCACGGGCGAATCGGGTAAGCCAACAAACGAAACCTGCGGCGCCTGGAGCTCGGCTCGGATGCGTGCCACGAGACTCTCTAATGTGACAGTCGCTGACAGAGTCCCGTAGCGACCACTGCCCAGTCCTGGGACCGCTTCATCGGGGCGGATGGGCTGAATGTCCTGCAGGTCGAGTCGCTGAGCCAGTTGCTGGTTGATCCCTTCCCCAGCGCTGTCAAACGCCGTGTGCGGCGAGTAGACGGCGACACCGCCCCGGATCAGGTCGAGGAGCATCGCGCCTTGTGTATCGGTCGTGGTCAACCGTTGTACGGGGCGAAACAGAATGGGGTGGTGGGAGACAATGAGCGCTGCCCCCTCCCGAATCGCTTCAGCGGCGACATCGGGCGTGAGGGTCAGGCAAGTGAGCACCTTATCGACCGGTGCGTCCGCATCTCCCAGGAGCAAGCCGACGTTGTCCCAGTCTTCGGCGAGTTCGAGCGGCGTATGATCCGCGAAGAAGTCGACGAAGTTTTGAACACGCAGGGGCGAAGAGCGGGTGGTAGGGAATGGAGAATCGGTCATGGGATGCGGACACACATACGCCCATCATTGGCAGACGACGATCCCAGGAGGTTGCCGCATCGACGCTGCTGGTCGCGGAGTCGCCGGAGAATTTGGTGTTGTGGATCGCTCCATGATCCAACGCCTTTCCGGCGGTACCATCAACGGCATCCGCCCCGTGACTACTGGTCGCGATTCTTAGTGGTGGTGATCGTCGTGACCGTGGTCTTCCACCACTGGTTCTTCGAACAGGCAGCACGGAGCGCAAACGCCAGTCAGTTGCACCGAAGCGCACATGGCGGCGATCACAAACATGCCGGTGACGAAGACCGTCTTGCCAACGAAGTTCGACACGTGCAGTCCGTACAGGGCATATTCGCCGTTGTCGGGCGGGGCGATGGCCCCCCAGATCAGGATTGTCATCAGCCCCAGCAGGGCAACACCGACGATGCCGCCCCGTTCCATCAGGGCGGGGTACAACTTGGACCAGTTCACTGCGAGTAGCCAGAACGCGATCCAGGCAATTAACGGGAGCCACGGAACCAGCGAGTGCAGCAAAGTCACAATGACCGCCAGCAACGCGAGCACAAGATTCCAGAGTGCGGTGAGCAATTCCATGGTGAGTGTTCCTTCAGGCTAGCCGCCGTACGTCCGCTGGAAGGCTTCCATCTTTTCCTGTTTGATGGTCTGAATTGCCGGATCGGGATTGTCCCAGATCAAGTCCTTCAAGGGGAACTCGGCAGGAACCTGTTCGCCCGACAGAACGAAGGACTGAGTATACATGATCAGGGCCCGAAGGATCTCTGTCACGGTGTCTTCCTCATCCACGAGAATCCCGTTGCTGCCATCAGGTCGTTCGTACAGTTTGATCACGCCTTCCATGTTCTCCAGGCCCTGGCGTAACAAATCCCGGGCGCCAATAAAGTCCTGGAGTTGCGTGAACCGGCGTTTCCCTTCTGTCAGCTGATAGCGTGCCAACGCGGTTTGTGGACGGCGTTCGAACTCGCACAATTGCTTTCGCATGGGGTAGTTTGTTGTCTTGAGGTATCGCGTGCGCCAGCGTTGGACATGTTCGACGCTGGTGCCTTCCTCGTCGGCGTCGGCTTTGACTTCCTGCGGCAGATCTTCGAGTACAAAGTGCGTGTCATCAGTCGCAAGCAATCGCATGCGGCCATACTCATTGATCCATTGCAGATAGGCGGTTTCCCAGGCCTCGCTGCAGGAGTTGGACCAGGACTTGTACAGCTGATCGATTTCCTCGTCCGACAACATGGCCAGGTGCTCCAGGATTTCATCCTCGCTGGCCAGCGCAATGCCATCTACCTGAACGCCATCGCTTTGCACGGCGCGGGCGTATTCGATCAATGACTGATAGGGATAGCTCAGGAAGAGCGGTTCATCCATCCGATGCTGCTTGATCTTCAAGCTGTTGACCAGATAGTTCGCCTTTTCGTACCAGTCCCTGGCGACGAGGTAGTTGTCCTTACCTTCCGGGTTGACCACCGGGTCGGGGCCACCTTGGAACTGTTCTTCATCGGGATCTGACCGGAAGTAGCGACGGTAGTGTTCCTTCTCGTCGGCACGCCCGAGTTTGGTGCCGGTAAACGCGCCAGCGCTGTAGGACAGTTCGGGAACGCGGCGATTGCGCTCGGTCCCCCGGATCATGAACTTCAGGCCTTCTTTCACCCAGTAATAGCGGTCCTTGACGTCGTCGCACTCGGCGGAGACGTTGTAGGTCAGATTCCAGGACTGAAATTCCCACACCGATTTGAAGTGTGGCTGCAGCAGAATGATCGACTCGACCACCTGGCGGAGCTTGTCGAATTCCTTGCGGCCTTTGAGATCATCGGCCTGGACCCAGAGTGTGCCCGCCGCGATGCCGCGGAAGCCGAGCAGGACGAGGTTCATCGCCGCACTGGTGGGGTCAACGTTGCCGAGGCTCGCTTCCCCGAGTTGATAATCGAAACGGAGTTTCGCCAGTTCACCACCAGACTTGACCGGCGTTCCGTTCTGGTCGAACCGGTCTGCGGGGCGACCAATCATCAGGATGGGAACGAGCATCGCCAGCAAGATTACCAGGTAGGCGACCTTGCGTTGTAGAGCAGTCATTCGATTCATTACTTATGCTCCAGTTCGCGAAGTTGCAGGCTGAAATAGCCGAGAATAACCAACGGAATTAAATACCCGAGGACCACAATCAGGCAGGGGAGGATGACCCCCATGAGAGAAATGTCGAATCCAGTCGCGACCAGTTCGCCGGTGTTAAACCAGTTCAGATCTGGCACCAGATTGTAGACGGCGATGAGCACCATGAATGCTCCCCGGTCCGTCCCCTTAATAATGGTTGACCCGATGTTGTCGGGCAGCGTGGTTTCCTTGGTGACGAGCCGATACAGCGACTCCATCGGACCGCCAGCGTCAATCACGGTCTTGCCGTCGTCCATCAGCATCATCTGGTTCTGCTGCTCGGCGATATGTCCGCCAAGGAAGTATCCCATGATGATCAGCGACGAGACCAGGAGTGTCGCGACTGGCCCCTTGACGAAGCAACTGGACGCGGTCCCCAGGAAGACGAGCAACATCACCAGCAGCCACAGTCCGGCAATCGCCTTAACGTAGTTCATGGTGAACGACTTGTCGGGCATGCGAATGAACAGATCGCGCACATTCACGCCGATGTACTGTTGCGGCTCCACACAACCGACTTCGATGGTCAGCGACCCATCGTCGGCGATCAGATCGTCAAACAGGTTGGCGGTTTTCTCTTCTGCGTCGGCCTCGTAGGAATCGCGATAAGTGATCTGTTCAGGGATCTCGATCACGCGATCCCGTCCCCCTACGTCGAACTCCCGGGTGGGGAAGGTTCCGCCGGGGACGCGGAGATCTTTGTCGGGATTCACGAAAGTGATCGTGAATCGGGTTTCGAGATCGATTTGTCCTTTGTAGGTTCGAAATGCTTCGAACCGTTGTTCAAGAGGCAACTTGCCGAGCGATTTCAGCTCCGCCTTGTTGATCTTGGGAAACTTCCAGATCGCGCGGGCTTTGGTTTGCCCTTCGATGTAACTGCGATAGTCCCAGGGGTCGCCGACGTTGATGCCCTTTTCCGCCTCGGCTCCCTGGGCCGTAAGGAACTTGAGGTTGCCGTAGACCGGAACGCGGGCGATCAACTGATCGCTCAGCCGTTGGGGAACTTGCCGCACGACCCAGAAGTAGCCGACCACCGCAGTGGTAAACAGGATCAGCGTGATGACTGCGCCGTACCCGGCCATGCGTCCCAGAACGATTTCACTGCGACGCACGGGCTTGGTGACGACAGTGTGAATGGACCGCTCTTTCACATCGGCTGGCAAGCCCCAACACGAGATCAGCAGCGCCATGGGCACGAGCATGAACCACATCGAGTTGATCACGATGCTGATGTATGGAGCGACCGAGCGGAGTTCCGTCGAGTCTCCGAGGAACCAACCACCGAACATGAAGATGCCCAGGAACACGATCCCCACGGCAAACGCCTTGCGGCGATACGCTTCCTTGAAGGTGAGCAGGGCAATCGCCCCGATCCGTCGGGTCGACAGAAAGACGAGATCGTGAAACGCTCGACCTAGTGATGAGGCGATCACTTGAGGAGCGCGACCGCCATGCATGATCAGTGCCAGCAGGCTCCCGATCAGCAGTGACGCGACGAGCGTGGTGGCGCCGACAACGCACCAGCGCAAGAGCAATGTTATCCAGAATGAATCAGAACCAAACATCGAAGTCCCTGTGTTTTCACTGAATGAACCGAAAAGGAATGCGAAGGAACACGGTATTCGAAAGCGCGGTTACGCGCTTTCCGTCGTGGGGCGTTCGCCTGGTTCGAATCGTCGACCGGGACGCTGTTCGCTTTCCTCAACGGTCCGCAAGAACAGTTCTTCGAGAGTGGTGGTGGGATGCGAGGTGGACTTGAGCGAGGCGCCGTGTTTCTTGAGTGTTTCCTCAACGTCACGAATCGCATCGGGACTAAGCGGCGAGGTCAGCAGCTGGGTTTCGTCGCGGCTTTGAATGAGATCCTGCACATTGCCGACGACCTTCAGGTCACCCCGGTACAGAATCGCGATGCGGTCGCAGACATCCTGCACGTCCGCCAGTAGGTGACTGCACATGACGACCGTCTTCCCCTCGCTCTTGAGCTTGAGGATCATGTCCTTCATGTCGCGAGTTCCGATGGGGTCGAGACCAGAGGTTGGCTCATCGAGCAGCACCAGGTCTGGGTTGTTGATCAGTGCCTGGGCGAGGCCGATGCGGCGGGTCATCCCCTTGGAGTATTCCTTAAGCTGCCGCTTGCGGGCATGCTTCACGCCGACCTGATCGAGTAGTTCCTCTTTCCGTTGTTTGAGTTCCGAGCGGGACATCTTGAATAGCCGACCGTAGAAGTCGAGCGTTTCGTCCGCGTTCAAGAAGCGGTACAGGTACGACTCTTCGGGGAGGTAACCGATCCGCTCGTTCTTCTCGACGTCATGCGCGGGCTGTCCCAGGATCCGGACTTCGCCCGATGTTGGGAACAGCAGCCCCAGCAGTAGCTTGAGCGTGGTGGTCTTGCCGGAGCCGTTGGGGCCCAGCAGGCCAAAGATCTCGCCTTTGTAAACGTCGAGGCTTAGCGAGTTCAGCGCTTTGACTTTTGTGCGGCCCCAGAAGTCGCGGTAAACCTTGGACAGATTGCGAATCTCAATCACAGATTCCGTGGACATGATTCCCCCAGGCAGGCTGCGTGGAGAATCCGACAACAAGGGAGCGCGGATTCCCAGACGATGGACAGGATGGTTCGAATAAGTTGGAAACGACAACGGTTATGGACTCGCGCCGGGGAATCCGGGCGAGGGAAAGTCGCCATCATCCTGTCTCAACCGAGCAACGTCAACGGAAAGCGTCTTAAATCCCGGTTCAGATGATGGTTCAGTCGTTGCCAATCGTTACCGTTTACGTGGATTTCCCGTGCGGCAACTACAGCGAAAGGCCAAGCCGCCCCGGCGAGACGCGGAATCGGGGGCGAGGATCATATCAGTCCCATTGCTCAGTTGGTGGGGGCAGGAGGAGAAGCGGGATCGTTCGTCCCGGCCTGATCGCGAGCGGGATCTGCCGCAGTGTTGTCCAGTTGCTCGAGTCGCGACAGCAGAATGTCGACAGCATCGCGCCGTTCAAGAAAGCGAATCAGCTCTTCGTAGCCGCCGGCATCGGCAATGGCTGAGACAATTGGAGTGAGCATGTGCATCGCCTGTGCGCCGATGAAGTGCATGGGACGCGACATTTCCAGGAAGGCGATGGCGGGGGTGGTCATGCCGCGCCGCGTCAGTTCATGCACAAGCCGATCAACCAGTCCAGACTGGTGCTCCGAGAGTTCGGATTCCGCATCGCCCACAGCGAACGCATGTTCTGCCCAGTCGCGCCATGCATTCATGCGAAACCTCTCCATCAACATAAGTGCCGGTCGCCAGGGGAACCAGCGCCGGGCTGTGTCTGCAAGAGAACCTCCGCTGAATGCCGGGGGATCTGATTTGCACAGACCCGCAGATTAAGGTGGGCATCGCCGCCACAACTTGTGGGAGCTGTCAATTCGCCTCAAAGGACGAACCGCAGATATACACGCTGTTGCAGACTCACGAATCCCTGCGGACTGTAGTCGGGTCGGCAGATATTGATCCGGTGTCGAACACCGCAGAGGTCTCAAGGAAGCAAGCTTCCTCTGCACCAAGGATAGGCTGGGTCCCGACCGCGGGCAAGGATGACATTGGGAGTAGGTCGAGGGGAGTAGGGAGTCGTTGATAAATGCGAATCGCTGTCGCCCACTCGCTCCACCCTCCACGCGGCGTCCCGCCGCCCCGCCGCTACAGCGATTCGGGGTCCATCAGTTCGACGGCGTTGCCCGAGGGATCGCTGATGTAGATCGACCGAGTTCCATCGCGGTGCGTCTTCAGTTCGCCAAAGCTGCTCGCCTCGGGGCAGGTGAAGCCGACATGGGGCGGATGCTGATTCGGAATCACCAGCGCCAGGCTCGTGTTGGAGAATTTCAGCAATGCCCACGTCTCATCCTGGTAGGCGATCTCGCAACGAAAGGTCTCGCGATACCAGCGGACGCTCTCGGCAATGTCCTGGACCTGGATTGCGACATGGTGCAGTGTGTCGAGGGGGGAGGGGGTGGTCATAATGGCACCGGGAGTGAGGGGTAAGTTCCTTGCTCACTGTATTTTCCGTCGTGGTGGCGGGTAATGCAAGGGGCCGTGTGGAGCAGCAGATTCATATGCACATCGTCCGATTCAGTTGCCAACGACCGGGTCATTCCGTCAGGATATGCTAAGCGGAGGGGGTTGGTGCGCACTAGTGGCTCGCCGACCTTGCTCGTCGAACTCAGAACCCTTCTCAGACGGAACATCCATGCGTTCACACCTCATCGCCGCATGCCTGATTTGCGGACTCGCCAGCCCGCTCCTGGCCCAAGTGCCAAATACGTTGAGCCCCTCTGAAGTCCGGTCTGGCTGGAAGTTGTTGTTCGATGGGAAAACAACCAACGGCTGGCGGAACTTCAAGTCGGACGGTATCACCGATGGCTGGGTCGTGGAGAACGACGAACTGATCCGGAAAGAGAAAGGGGCCAAGGACATTCTCACCGTCGATCAATACGACGCGTTCGAACTGCTGCTGGAGTACAAGATTTCCGACGGCGGCAACAGCGGCCTGATGTTTCATGTGACCGAAGAAGCGAACACGCCCTGGCAGACTGGCCCGGAAGTGCAGATTCAGGACAATGTGAATGGGCACGATCCGCAGAAGGCTGGTTGGCTGTATCAACTGTATTCGCCTCGCCCAGTGCCGTTCACCGATCAGATTCCCGACGCGACACGGCCTGTCGGCGAGTGGAACCAGATCTACCTGCGAATCTCGCCTGAGCAATGCGAAATCGACATGAATGGCGTACGTTATGCGACCTTTCAAAAGGGGAACAAGGATTGGGACGCCCGGGTTGCTGAGAGTAAGTTCAGCAAGTTCCCACTGTTCGGCAAGCCGACCAAAGGGCACATCTGCCTGCAGGACCATGGCAATCTGGTGTCGTTTCGGAATATCAAGATTCGCGAGTTGAAGTCCGGTGAGCCAGTCCCGGAACCGATTGATGGGACGTTGCCTGTCGGTGTGGAACCAGCATTTCCCAACGTAAAGTGGGAAGGCTGGAGCCCGGAAGATGAACAAGGTCGCGAGCAGACCTTCCGTCCGATCTATCTGACGCACGCCGGCGATGGTTCGAACCGACTGTTTGTCGCCGAGCAGAACGGCTCAATCTATTCGCTGCCAGCTGACCCGACCGCGACCGAAGCGAAGCGGATTCTCGACATCCGCGATCGGGTGAAGTACAGCGACCGTCAGAATGAAGAAGGGTTGCTCGGTCTGGCGTTCCATCCGCAGTTCAAGACGAACGGACAACTGTTCGTGTATTACACGCGCGAGGACGATGCGCACACGTCGGTCGTTTCGCGGTTCAAGGCGGACCCGAAGACGGGCATCGCCGACCCTGCCTCCGAGCAAGTGCTAATGACGATTGATCAGCCGTACTGGAACCACAATGGTGGGACGATCGCCTTTGGTCCGGATGGGTATCTGTATATCGCGCTTGGAGATGGGGGCAGCGGAAACGATCCTCACGGCAATGCCCAGAACGTGGAAGTCCTGCTGGGATCAATTCTGCGGATCGACGTGGACCACCACGACGAAGGTTTGGCTTACGCGATTCCCAAAGACAATCCGTTCGTGAACTCACCCTTCGCCAATGCTGAGAAGGCCCGCAAGGAGATTTATGCTTACGGCGTCCGCAACATCTGGCGGATGGCGTTCGACCGTGAAACCGGCCTATTGTGGGCGGGGGACGTGGGGCAGAATCTGTGGGAGGAAATTGACATTATTACCAAAGGGGGCAACTACGGTTGGAACTTGCGGGAAGGTCACCATGTCTTTGGGAGTGTCAGCTCCGACGACCGCATGGATCTGATTGAACCGGTTTGGGAATACGATCACCAGATTGGTAAATCGATCACCGGCGGGACGGTGTACCGGGGGAGTAAGGTGCCAGAACTTATTGGTAAGTATCTGTATGCGGACTACGTGACCGGCAAGATCTGGGCTTTGAACTACGATACCGCCGCGAAAAAGGTTCTCAGCAACGAGGCCATCCCGACCGACAAACTGCCGGTCATCACCTTTGGTGAAGATGAGAGCGGTGAGGTGTACTTCGGTGTGGTGACGAATACCGGACGCGGAATCTACCGATTTGTTCGGAAGTAGCCGCATTCCGTCGTGAATTCTCCCCGGTGGCCCGCACTTTGCGTGAACCGCCGGGGAATGCGGTTCCTCCAGGAGGTGAGGGGCTTTTCAAGTTGTGCGAGGAGTTCGTCTGTCATGTTGATTAAGCACGGGATTGCGGTCTCTCCTGGAGTCGCCATTGCGCAGGCACTGGTCCTGGGCGTGGAGGACTTTCGGATTCCGCGTCAAACGATCGACCTGACCGAAATAAAGGAAGGCTTTGATCCGACCGATGCGGAAGCTGCGCGGCTCAAGAGCGCGCTCAATCATCTGTGCGAGGAAATCGCTGGAAACGAGGCACTCGCTGCTGAGCATTTGGGCAAAGAGGCGGCGGCCATCTTCGCGGCCCACCTGCAGTTGTGCCGCGATCCCAAGTTGCTCCGAGAAATTGAAACTTTGATTCGGGGCGCGAACCACACGGCGGAATATGCGTCCAGTCAGGTTTTACGTCGCTACGCCAAGAGCTTGCAGAGCCTGGGGAACACCTATCTGGCGGAACGGGCGGCAGACATCTTCGATCTGGAACGTGGTTTGCTTCGCCATTTGCTCGGCGAGC
>JAGQQB010000739.1 GCA_020426425.1 Planctomycetaceae bacterium
TTTCATCTCGAACTACCCTCCGTTCTCGCAGTGGACGCGGGAGGCGGTGCCCGCGTTCCACGCTGTGATCGAACAAGAGGCCGACAAGTCGGTGCCGCTGGGGATGTATCTGCACATTCCGTTCTGTCGCAAGCGATGTAAGTTCTGCTACTTCCGGGTCTATACTCAGCAGAATGCGGAGACAATCAAGAACTACGTCGACACGCTTGATGCGGAGGTGCAACTGCTGAAGGACAAGCCGGGCATCGTCGGGCGGTCGCTGCGATTCGTCTACTTCGGTGGAGGGACGCCGTCGTATCTGAGTTCCAAACAGTTGCTTCTGCTGCGCGAACGCCTCAGTCGGTGGATCTCCTGGGACAACGCTGAGGAAGTTACGTTCGAGTGTGAGCCGGGGACGCTCTCGCTGGAGAAGGTGCAGACCCTCAAGGAGATCGGCATTACCCGCGTCTCGCTTGGCGTTGAGAACTTCAGTGACACCATCCTCGAAGAGAACGGCCGCGCCCATCTCTCGCCGGAAATCGAACGGGCCTACGGTTGGATTCAGCAGGTCGGCTTTCCGCAGGTGAACATCGATCTCATCGCAGGCATGGTCGGCGAGACGGACGACAACTGGCATGCGTGTGTCGAGAAGGCGATCGACATGGAGCCGGACAACGTCACGATCTATCAGATGGAACTCCCCTGGAACACGACCTACTCGAAAGAGATGCAGGAGCAGGGGATCGAGTCGCCTGTCGCCGACTGGCCGACCAAACGCCGCTGGGCCAGCGAAGCGATCGACAAGTTTCTGGCAGCCGGGTATCAGGTGTCGTCCGGCAACGAACTGGTCAAGAGTCGCGACACGGATCACTTCGTCTACCGTGACAACCTGTTCCGGGGGAGCGACATCCTCGCCGTCGGCGTCTCGTCGTTCGGACACTTTCAGGGAGTCCACTATCAGAACGATGCTGAGATCGAGACTTACATGTCGACCGTCCACGACGGGCAATTGCCGGTCAAGCGGGCGCTGGTGCCGACGGATCATCAGAGGCTCATCCGCGAATGGGTCCTGCAAATGAAGGAAGGCCGCGTCGAGGCCGAGCCGTTCGTCCGCAAGTTCGGCGTCAACC
>JAGQQB010000740.1 GCA_020426425.1 Planctomycetaceae bacterium
GCTCTGGGTACCGCACCATGATCTTGACATCTTCCCGATTTCGCGTAATGCGGCGGGCTTCGGCTCCATAGGTCGCCGCGCGAACATGGCCTCCGAGAACCGCCTTGGTGATGCCGGTCGGACGGGCCGCATCTTTGAGTTCCAGACGCAGTTCGCGTTTCCCTTCGTCGTAGTCATCGCTCAGATCGACGACCCCTTCGTAGGTGGCGAGATGCTGCTGGATCTCCTCGGAGACATCGCGGACCTGCTCAAACTCGGGTCCGGAGACGCGAATTTCGATGTCCTTCCCTGCCGGTCCGCCGTTCATCACTTCCCACTTCACCGAGTTCACTCCGGTGAGGGATTCGGAGACGGTTCTGAGGTCCGCGAGCACTTCCTGACTGCCGCGCATTCCCTTGGTTTCCCGTTCATCGGCGGCGAGCAGCTCCACCCAGACTTGCCCCAGATGAGATTGACTGTTCGCGGTCGCTGAACCTTCGCCGCCAACGCTCATGATCGACGCGACATCCATCGAGACGCTCTTGACCTCGGGGATCGTTCCGGCGAAGTCGCTGAGCACTCGCATTTTCTCTTCGACCGCTTCGGCATTGGTGCCAACCGGCATTTCCACCTGGGCGTACATCGACTCCGCGTCCATCTTCTGGATGAACTGCCATTCGACGATGTTGCCAATCGAGTAGCCAGTGGGGGTCTTGCCGATCAGCAGTCCGAGTGCCATAAAGCAGCAGCCGGCCGCGACGGCGAACGACACATACCGCCAGCGGAGCGCGATCTTCAGCAGGCCGCCGTAGCTCTTCATGAGCAGTTGCATGAAGTGATGCTGCAGTTCGGACAGGCCATGGAGCAGCTTGCCGAGCCAAGTACGGGGAGTGTGCTGTTCGCGGCGTCGCAAATCGGGAAGATGCCGCAGATGCGCCGGCAGCACGACGAGCGCTTCCAGCAGCGAGACCGACAGCGCCGCGACGACGACGAGCGGCAACTGTTTCATGAAATCGCCAATGCGACCCCGCACAAACATCAGCGGGAAAAACGCCGCCACGGTGGTGCTGACGGCGACGATCACCGGCCACATCACCTCCTCGGCCCC
>JAGQQB010000741.1 GCA_020426425.1 Planctomycetaceae bacterium
CTTGAAGACAACTTCACTGCCATCCGTCCGTAGAAAACCTTCGACCGCGCTGTGAACCTGACGTGCGTTGAACGCAGCAAAATCTACATCTGTCTGACCATCAACCTGCCATCGCCCCTGCAGCAATTTCAAATCCCGCTGAGCAGCCGGTGACAAATCTCCTGCAGAACCTTCTGTGGCCAAGTGCCCGGCCAACATGACCGCAATCGCACCGATGACCAGTCTGATGAGCATTGCAGTTCCCTTCAGCTTCAAGATGAATTTGACGCCTGACCACCTGACAGGCGCTCCAATTTCAGCGCAACCACTGGATCGAGCTTACCCGAACTGCCCCCCCAACAGCCAGAGGAGTTTCGTCACGAGTCTGTAACAGTCTGCGTACGTGGCCTGAAGCACAGGACGATCCGCAGACGTAGGCGGCGGCACCGACAGACGTGACCACAGGTGAGTGTGGGCATCTCGAAAGTGGGTGCGGTTGTGGCCCAGTCGTTTTACAAACGCAGAGAGCGTGGAGGTCGCGGAGGAAACTGGAGACCGCTCCGAAAATCTCTGCGCCCTCGGCGTCCTCTGCGTTTCAAAACTTGAACGGGAGCGGCATGACGCCAAGACGCAGAGGGCTGATCGACGACGGCGACTGCCGTCCGAACAAGGCAGCAAAGGTTTCAACAGGATGAACAGGATCGACAGGATGATGTTCGTCCTACTTGTGAGCGACCGTGCCGCAACGACTCAGACGCAGAGAAGACCTCATGCGAAGTCGCGAAGCCGCGAAGGGTCGCGCGGCGTTCGTGAATCTCTTCGCGCCTCCGCGACTTCGCGTGAGACTCATTCCCGCAGCCCACCGCTGGCGGATCATCCTGACAATCCTGTTCATCCTGTCAACAAATCGAACGTCATCAGCAGCGGCGTTACGCTAACCACATCACCCAGCAGATTCGCCGGGAAGCTAAACGGCGCATGACGCCGGAGATTCCACCCACTTTTGAGATGCTTACACCACAGGTGAGGGGTGCGTCCGCTGGATGGTGGTCCGTTCCGCCAATCATTATGGACGTCCAACGACAAACGACTCCGACGCTGGCAG
>JAGQQB010000742.1 GCA_020426425.1 Planctomycetaceae bacterium
ATAGTCGTTGATCGCTCCGCGATCAGACGTTGTGCGTGGAACGCGGAACTGGCTTCGTTGGCGGTCAATGGGATGCGGAGGCTGCCCAGCACGACGGCGTTTGATCGCGGAGCGATCGACGACTATTTTGCTGGTGCGTGTCTCGCCCTGCTGCGAAATGAACTCGACATTGACAACGAATAGCTCGATTACCTCCGAGCGAAACGCTGGAAGTGGTGACACGTCAGCGCGGTAGGGGGCGAACTGATTTTTTGACGCACGCTGACCGGAAGTCACAACACAATGAGGCAACGCGATGTTTGAAACCGCACTGGATCGCCGGATCTTCAAAACCGTTCGGCAGCACACTTGCGAGCATCCCCAGACGCTGGTCGGGATAATTGCAGGTGTGGATGCGGCGGAACGACTGGTACTGACATACGAGGAACTCTCTGGCGGAATTCAGCGACTGCTTGCCAGCGGACTGATCGCAGAGGCCGCCCCGTTGTTCTATTACGAGTGCCAGGGTGTAAGTGTTCCACAGGGCTCTTCGGGGCTCACAATGGCCGATCATTCGGCAGCAGTCGCGGAGTATCGCAAGTGGTTTGCGAGAGCAATGGAATCGATCGAAAAGCAGGAGTTCGACGATGATGGTTTCGTCTGGCGGAAGTTGGTGCTGAGGTGGGCGACGCCTGATGGTCGATTCCCGACCGACGAAGATGAAGACGGCGCAGAAGCGCTCGCGGAGTTGATCGATCCAATCATAGGGCCCAGTGGGCTGGGGGAAATCAACGGTTTCGAGTTCGGTGCGGGCCAGATTGATGTGTTGATCTTTGGTAAGGCGACGGACGCCGATGTCGATGGCATCTACGATCTCGTTGCCCCTGCGTTTCGCAAATTCGATTGCCCGGTCGGTTCTCGCATTGTTCGCGTCTACAACGAGTCGGGTCATGAAGCTGAGGTGGAGTCCGATATCGTGACGTAATGAGTGACCGGGGACCATGGTTAATAGTCGTTGATCGCTCCGCGATCAGACGTTGTGCGTGGAACGCGGAACTGGCTTCGTTGGCGGTCAATGGGATGCG
>JAGQQB010000743.1 GCA_020426425.1 Planctomycetaceae bacterium
ACCCGCCAGGGCAAAAAAATCACAGCCTCGGAGAGTCGGGCGACACTGGCGCGGTTCACACACGCTCGCTGAGCATCATTCCGCAAGATGCTCTAATGTCGATTGCCACGATCCTCTACTTCAAGAGGCTTGTTCGTCGATGTTCCCGTAATCAGATCAACACCGGATCCATCCTCGGGCTGTCGAGTTCAATGCCGGGCGGGCCGTCGAAGTGGTCTTCCATGAAGCGGTCCCAGGCGTCGCGGGTTTGTTTGGAGATGAGTTTGCTCACCTGGCTGTTGCAGTCGTCGCACAGCAGGAACGGGGTCATGAAGCCGATGTCGGTGGGTGGCTGGACGATGAGGTTGGTTTGCAGGCAGACGGCGGCGAGTTCGTAGCGTCGGCAGGCTGAGCGTGGTTTTCCGCAGGCGAAGCACTCAGCAATACCATCTTCCCAGGTGAAGGGCGGGGTTTCCGGAGTTTCGTCTGCTGAGGATTCCGTGGCAGGCGGTTCACTCGCGGGGGGCAGGGCGGCGTTGATCAGTCGCTGCATTGCGGCGTTTTGCAGAAACTCGTTCAGGCGACGCTGCGTTTCCTCAGAGTATTGTGCACGCAACTTCGCGGCACAATCGAGGCAGATGGCCATTTCGAAGACCGGCTCAGTCCCGACGACGTGTTTCACGATGGTGTACGGGGTTTCATCACCCAGTAGATCGCATTCGCAGTCGACGCACCGCTCGAATGGGCCATCCAGGTACACGGAGTGGAATGGCTGCGGGATGGGAACCTGTTGCGGCTCATCGGACATGGAGGTTTCCGTTACGGTCAGGAACTCATCGTTGTGGATCGCTTGGCGATCACACCTGCGGCTTGCGGGTGGATCGGTCAACGTCCCCTTGCTTGTCAAGGAGGATTCGCCCGGCGGGTCTTCGTCAGTCTGACTGGTGCCGACGGCACGCGTCAACACTCGTTGACGTGGGGAGTTGGGCGACCTGCGGTGTGTTGCTCCCGCTTCAAAACCGCCGTATGTCACCAACCGCAGT
>JAGQQB010000744.1 GCA_020426425.1 Planctomycetaceae bacterium
GTTGCGGTACATCGTAGCCCACGAACTGACCCATCTGCGACGCGGCGATATGTTTATCGGGACGCTGCAGTTGTTGGCTCAATCGCTTTTGTGGTTTCATCCGCTGGTCTGGTGGCTCAATCGCGAAGTGCGCCGCGTGCGCGAAGATTGTTGCGACGCAGAGGTGATCGCGAGACTGGCGTGTCCGCCGCAACAGTACGCACACTGTTTGCTGAACGTACTGGAGTGGCAACGTCAGTTACGAGCGATTCCCGAACTCGCCGGGCTGAAGCCGTTCGAAGTCACGAAAACGCGAATCGAGAACATCATGCGCCGCAGCGGATCGCGTCCGGTCGGCATGACAGCGCTCGGTTGGATGATGGTTGGTCTGTTGATGTTGCTTGTGCTCCCCGGCGCGGCACTGCCGAGAGTAAAGGCTCCGCCAGCAGCGATGGTGGCTCAGTCGCAAGGCTCGCCGCCTTTCGATCCGGCGCAGGCGTCGGTCGCGGAACCGATGGATGTCGGGCATCCATCGACTCCCGGCGATGCCGCCATGGGGTCTGGAGAGGCCACTTCGACGATCGATTCGACGGTGGGTACGGAATCAGTGACTGCATCTGCACCCGTCGCGCCTGTCCTGCTGCGCTACGGCTGGAAACTCGGCCCCAGCTACGGATACATGATCGAGATCAACGCCAAGCAACCGACCGGGCCGCAGCGCTGGAGCGAGTCGTTCTGGTTCGAGGTGCAGTCGGCCAACGACAACGTGGCAACGTTGTACTCAGACTCGGAATCGTTGTTTGCCGCGACGAGATCTGCTGGTGGCCGGTTGGACTCCCGACCAGAGTTCGCACCGGGTCCACCACCGATCTTCGATGGCCCAGGCTTCTCGCGCGGACCTGGGCGACCTGTTTTTCCTCGCGCCACGCCACCGGGATTCAGTGAACCGTCAGGGCCGGCGTTCGAGTCGATGATGCCTGTTCCGATTCCGCTGGACCGACGAGGCCGCATGACGCAGGAGTTGCC
>JAGQQB010000745.1 GCA_020426425.1 Planctomycetaceae bacterium
GAGACAGATCACAACGGTCGCATACCGTGTATACTCATTGATCTTTTTACGGCCAGCTTCGCCCTCCTTCTGCAACTGCTCAAGAGGAGGATAGACCGACCCGAGCAGCTGGAAGATGATGGACGCAGAGATGTAGGGCATGATGCCCAGGCCGAAGATCGTGCTGTTGCCGATGCTTGATGCAGAGAACAGCGAAACGACTTGAATTACCTGCCCCAAGCCACCCTGCTGTTCGGAAAGACGACGCATGGCGTCACCGAACTGCTGCTGGTCCAGAAAGGGGAGCGGAATCGCAAAGCCCATACGATAGACAGCAAGCAGAAACAGCGTGAGCAGAATCTTCTGCCGCAATTCGGGAATGCGAATGACCGTGAACAGCTTAGCCAGCATGCGTCTGTGTCCTTACACACGAGCGGAACGAGCAAAGTGGCCGCTCGAATCGTTCGGGGTGCCGTTTGGAAGTCCGTTCCGATAACAACTGATCACCATTCAACCGGCATCGAAACGGGGACTGCATTACGACAATGTCTCCACCGTGCCACCCGCCTTTTGAACTTTCTCTTCCGCCGAACGGGAAATCCGATGAACCTGAACGGTCAGCTTCTTGGTGAGATCGCCATCTCCCAGCACCTTAATGTAATCGAAGTTGCCCTTTGCCAAACCTCGCTCAGCAAGCGTTGTGGGATTGACGGTCTCCCCATTCTGAAACTTCGCATCCAGAACTGAGACGTTGATCGCCAACACCTTATCAGCAAACTGGTTGTTGTTGAAACCCCGCTTGGCGATGATCCGGGCCAACGGCATCTGACCACCCGAGAAACCAACTCGACGTGAGGCGCCCCGACGACTGTAGTAGCCCTTGTGACCTCGACCTGCCGTCTTGCCTTGACCGGAACCGGGACCGCGCCCAACACGCTTGCGTGCCTTGTTCTTCTGAATTCC
>JAGQQB010000746.1 GCA_020426425.1 Planctomycetaceae bacterium
CGAACAACCGCGACCAGATGCGGTTGACCGTGACTCGGGCGGTCAATGGGTTTTCGGGCGACACGATCCAATCGGCCAGTTCCAGTCGACCACTCCCCTGGAACTGGTCAGGTCGAGCGACATCGGGTGACGTCACCTGCAGGAAGCCACGCGGGACCGCAGGTCCCAGGTTGTGCGGTTCGCCGCGAATGCAGATCTGGCAGTTCTCAATCTCAGGTCGATCTTCCGCCGCCATCGCCATGGGGGCCGGTGCCGGTGCAGACTTCTTCAATTCATCGCGCTGCAATTCGAGTTCTTTGATGCGGGCTTCAAGTTCAGCGGTGGCAGTCGCGACCGCATTGTCCGGTGTCGGTTTGGCGATTGCGGTCGGCGTTTCTTTCAGTAACTCGACCGGCACGAACTGGGCCGCATCGACGATGACATGCGCCGTCGTCTCCGCATTGCTGATGGTGACCGACCCCGCCGTGCCAGCGGCAAACTGGAAGCGACCGAGGACGTGGAACACCCCCCAGAGTTCCGGCTTCTGCTCCTGATTGACTTTGACCACAGACTCGCCATCGGCATGACGAATCGTCACTGGGACCGCGCGGTCGCGACCATTGTTGGCGGTGTAGGAGATCCGGACTTCATACTCGCCCGCCTGCGGCAGATCGGGAGTGAACGTGACACTCTTCTGCCCCTTGTCTGCCTTGTCGTCGTGGATGTAGCCAGCGCCGATGTAACTGGGCGAGAGTGACGAGTTCTTCCAGAAGCCTTTCAAGTTGGCTGCAGTATCATCGACCACCACGCCCAGGAGATTCTCCGGCGTCAGCGCCCCCTCTTTGCGACTCTTGCTGAGTTCATCCTTCGTTTGTTTGAGTTGCTGTTCCACTGCGGCCAGTGCCGTTTCGTATGTCGAGCGCGCCGCCTCCTGTTCGGCATCCA
>JAGQQB010000747.1 GCA_020426425.1 Planctomycetaceae bacterium
CAGATGGCTCCGATCGGCAAACGCATCGCGAAACTGGGCGAGTTGCTGCCGCAGCGACTCGCTGTGCGACTCAGCTTGAGGCACGAGAACACCAGCGAGCAACCCTGCGGCATGGTCGAGAACATCGGACCACGTAAGCCAGCATTCCCCTTTGGGAGCCCGGCGACGACCCAGTGTGATCAGTTTGGACAACCGCCCATATCCAGCGCGATGCATCGCCCACAACGCCACCGGCGGACCATCTTGCGGAGTGATCTCCGCTCCAATGAGCAGTTTCAGTCCCACCGCGTTCGCCGCGACGTGAGCCCGCACGACGCCCGCGAGTGTGTTGCGGTCGGTGATGGCGAGTGCGGCGTATCCCAGCTCACTGGCGCGCTGAACCAACTCATCGGGATGAGAGGCCCCTTCCAGGAAGGAGAAGTTGGTTTTGCAATGCAACTCCGCATAGACCTCCGTGGTCGAAGCGCATGAGGCACCGCTCCTCTGCGGGAGAGGCCGCACCTGTTTCGCCAAAGGAGGAGGTTCAGGCATGGGTTCACTCGAACAGACCGTGCAGATACCAGCGCGAGCGCTGCACATCCTGAAACAACCACAACCGCTGTCCGCTGGTCGTTTCCAGTCGGTAGTAATCCCGCCGAATCATGCTCGCACGCCACCAGCCGGTTGCAATCCGTTCCGGCCCCACGCACAAGCCGACCTCGGCGTGCTGATTCTTCCATGTCAGCGCGCAAGGGGTTCCCGTGTGAGGATCGAGCTGTACCTGGACCGGTCGCGGAACTTTGAACAAACGCCAGGGACGCATGCCGACGGGATCATGCTCCGGGGGAATCGAAAACTGTGCTGGCTCTGCGTTCCACGGTTCGAACACTTCCGCCAGTTCAGGCTGTGCGTCGGGGAGTAGGCGCCCTTGCGTCACCGCCTG
>JAGQQB010000748.1 GCA_020426425.1 Planctomycetaceae bacterium
GCAAATCGCCTGTTTCAGCTGCGGAATCCCGCCTGCCGGGGTGTAGTGTGTGTGCCCAGCGTTCATGGCCTCAATTGCCGCGTCGCGAATGTGCTGGGGTGTGTTGAAGTCCGGCTCACCGAGCGTGAAGTCGTAAACCTTAATCCCCTGCTGCTTCAGTTCCTTCGCCTTCGTCGCGGCGGCAATGGTCGCGGAGGGCTTCAAGGTTTGAACGGCTTGCGAAAGATGCATGAGGGCACCAGGAGGTTGACGAGACTGTGAGTTTGGATCGATTGGGTTTGGGGACGTCCACAATCGATGGTCGTACCCGACGCTGCCAGCGTCGGAGCCGCATCGCGAATTCGACGCGACATGCTGACAAAACGTCCCGGATTGTCTCGCGATTCACGACATGGTCAAGGCTGCGGCGATGTCCGCTGCGCGAAAGAGAGCGGATTGATGATTGTTGATGCGAGCAGCGTGGACGGAACGTGCACGTAGCAGGCACTCTCCGAGTGCCGTCCGCCACAGTGTTGGCGACGAATCGAAACAACGGATGCCGATGCTGTAGAACGCTGCTTGATCGCCCAGTTGAGGGGATCAACGCCCTGTGACGAACTGCGGGCCTCAACCGTCGCGGACGGCACTCGGAGAGTGCCTGCTACGTGGGGAGTCTCGATTTACAGACTCCTCGTCTCCGCCCATGAGAAAGC
The DNA here is from genome assembly GCA_020426425.1 of Planctomycetaceae bacterium. Classification (GTDB taxonomy): domain Bacteria; phylum Planctomycetota; class Planctomycetia; order Planctomycetales; family Planctomycetaceae; genus JACKHO01. The sequence goes on from JAGQQB010000748.1 coordinate 693, forward strand.
GATTTGAGCCTGCCGACGGCGGCCCAGCGATGCCGTATCATCCGCCGTCAACGTCCTGACCCTGGGGGCAAGTATGTCGCGAATTTTTCTCACTCTGGCTAGCATCAGTAATGTGCTGCTCGTTGTCACGTTCGTGCTGGGCTGGCAGATTGGCGATCCTGCTTCACTGGAGGAACTGGAGCGGAATCAGGTCGGCACGCACTTTCTGGTCGCGATGGGAGCGGCGAT
>JAGQQB010000074.1 GCA_020426425.1 Planctomycetaceae bacterium
GAATCCGCGAGCGGACGAACGTGGACTAGCCAGCGTTCAGCTCGGTGGCGATTTCGTTGAAGCGAGCGTTGGTGGCGGTACCAACGGCGCGGATGGCGGTCAAGCAGACAATGACGATCAGAGCGAGCATCACGGCGTACTCGACAGCGGTTGGACCATCTTCTTCCTTCAGGAACGTCTTCACAGCGTCAACAAAGCGGATCATCTTTCGACCTCTCTCTGGGTATTCGTCAGACAGTCTCTCACCACCGCCTGACAATGCCATAGGTGGGCAATCGCCGGGACATCCGGACAACTCTGCGTCACCCTTTTTCTGAATCTGCTCAAGTGTCTTGGGGACTCCCGAAGACTTCCTTGGACACAGAAAATCTAGGTCGCACTTTCAGGTTGGCTGGGAGATTTGGGGAAACTTGGAGTTTTTTTGGAAAAATGCGGATCAGGCTCAAGTCGCCTGTCTCATGCGGGTTCCTCGACTCGCATCAAACGATGCAAGTCCCAACCGAGCGGTTTTTTCGGTGATTCCTGAAACGGGGCGGAGTAGAGCGGCGCGTCGGCATTGACCTGTACCGACAATGTGCGAACAATCCGGGATCAAAGCGACCGGTCTGCGGGGAATCTGTGGGCCGATTGGCAACTCCCCTTTCGAATTCGACCTGCCCTGCAATGTTTGACCTGAGTATAGAACGCCCTTCACCAGTTCAGCCCTACAGCAATGGTGACTACACCCGCACCCGCCAGATGGGGATCGGAGATCTGCTGCTGGAGAACCGGATCATCTTTGTCGATGGTCCGATTCACGACGGCATGGCCAATCTGATTGTGATGAAGCTGCTGTACCTGCAGTCGGAGAACCGGCATCAGGACATTCACATGTACATCAATTCGCCGGGTGGTTCAGTCTCCGCGACCTTGGCGATTTACGACACGATGCAGTTCATCGAATGCAAGGTGGCGACCTATTGTGTCGGACTCGCTGCCAGTGGTGCGGCGATTCTGCTGGCCGGTGGCGAGAAGGGCAAGCGTTACATCCTGCCGCATGCGAAAGTGATGATTCACCAGCCCTATGGACAAGTGGGCGGGCAGGTCTCGGACATCGAGATTCAGGCGAAAGAGATTCTCGACACCCGCGGCGTGCTCAACGACATTCTGGCCGGACACACCGGACAACCTGTCGATGTGATCGCCCGCGATACCGAACGTGACTTCTACATGCAGCCAGCGGCCGCCAAGGAATACGGCATCATCGACGAAGTCGTCATGCGGAAGAAGAAGATTGCCGAGTCATCCGAGTCCAAGTAACTGGTCGGACGCCTCCGTGCCGCGGCCCCTCCCCCAATCCCTGAATCACCGCTTCCAGAAGTATTCGATCCATGTCAAATCTTGTCCCATTTGTTGTTGAGAAGTCCGGCCGCGAAGAGCGGGCGATGGACATCTACAGTCGGCTGCTCAAAGACCGCATCATCTTCCTCGGCACGCAGGTCAACGACACCATGGCGAACCTGATCGTCGCCCAATTGCTGTACTTGCAGTTCGAAGATCCCAAGTCCGACATCCACATGTACGTGAACTCACCGGGCGGTTCAGTGACGGCTGGCCTGGCGATTTACGACACCATGCAGTACATCACCTGCGATGTCGCCACTTACTGCATCGGCCAGGCGGCGAGCATGGGCGCGGTGCTGTTGGCTGCCGGTGCAGCAGGGAAGCGTCATGCCCTGCCCAACGCCCGCATCATGATCCACCAACCACTCGCAGGCATGGAAGGGACGGCGACCGAACTGGAGATTCACGCCAAGGAGGTCATTAAAGTGAAGCGGAAACTCAACGAGATTCTGCTCAAACATACCGGCCAGACCCTCGAACAGATCGAGAAGGATACAGACCGCGACAACTTCATGGATGCGGAGACCGCACGGAACTACGGTCTGGTCGACTCTGTCCTGGAACGCCTGCCACACGGCACGTAAGCCAATTGGCGACACAAACGTAGATCACTGATGGAACAGTGCCCCAGCTGATTGCCCATGCCAGCTGAACCCGGAACATGGATGCTCCTCTCCTGGTCACAGCGCACACGATGTGCAGCGCTGCTGGCTTGGCTGGGGCTCTGCGCGGGCTGTGCCGGTCGCGGCAATCTCGATCTGCTGGAATCGCAACTCCGAGAACAAGAATCTCTCCTGCGACATGCACGCAGCGAGGTGACTGAGTTGCAGTCTCAACTGGCCATCGCTCGACGTGAGCAGGAACTCCTGCAGGCGCAGTTGACGAGTGAGATGCCGCGGGCTGGGATCGAAACCGTCCAGGCGTTCGCTGCTGCGCAAGGGATCAAGTTCCATTCCCTGCTGACGGCCATGCAAGATGTCGATGGTCAACCAGGGGATGATCAGCTGCACGTCCTGCTGTTCCCTCACGATGCCGACGGCGATCTCGTGAAGCTCTCCGGCGAACTGGAAGTCGAACTATTCGATCCGGGCCATGAGGGCGGAATGGAACGGATCGGACGCTGGCGGTATTCGAATGCCGAAAGTCAGGAACTGTGGTACAACGGATTCCTCTCCTCCGGTTTCCAGCTCGATCTGCCCCTGTCAACACTACCACGCGGCAACAAACTCGTTGTGCACGGACGCCTGAAAACCCCCGATGGGCGCCAGTTCGACGCATCGCACACCGTGAGCACGGCGGGCAGTGGGCCCCAATCGGGCACCAGTCCCGAGTATCTTGCGCCTCCGCGCGCGACTTTGAGTGAACGCGCTCAGCCCAAGCCTGCCGACGCAAGCCGTGAGATTCAGCCAGCCAGCTTCACATTCTCCGACGATGCCACAATTGATCGACCGGTCCCCGATCCGTTTTCCGGACCGGTGAGCATCTCATCGTCGCCAGATCATTCCGGGGACGCCACTGCCAACAAACCGCGCGCGTTGCCATCGCGGGCAGGAGAACCAGCTCCAGTCCGTGAGTTGTCCGGCCCGTCTCCCTTCCCCAGTGGTCTGCAAACCTCTGATCGCTGGACCGATGACACGCTGCCCGTCGTCCGGTAACAGACTGTTCGAGAAGAGGCCCGCTCCGCAGGGTGTGGACAGAGCTGTTGTCGCACAATGCCGTTGTCGCACGATGCTACCGCACCGCCGACTGATCGCCGCTCGCGTAGCGTGTCTCGGGCGTAAATCGCGATGGGACCAACTTGCGGTCATGATGCTCAACCAGTGGCCCTAACGGAAGCCAATGGGCCAGGTACTGACTGTAGAGAGCTGCGCCCTGCTGCGTGAGATGCAATCCATCCGGCAGCATCTCAGGGGTGACGCCGGCGGGGTGACGACAGTCCATCAAGGTGAATTGTCTCGCCCGCGCCAATTCAACAAGCTGCGGATCAAGTTCATATTCCTGCTGCAGCGGCATCGCGATCAAGACGACTTCAACATGCGCACGCTGCGCCTGGTCGATGAGTTGGCTCAAGCGTTCGTAGGTGGGCTGCGGTGCTTCGCCAGCTGCTGTGTCCCGCCCCTGCTTTGATGCCTTCGTCCGCACATTGAGTTCATTGCTGGCCAACTGGTAGCCTGGGATCAACGAACCCAGGATGCGACGCTGAACGCGATCTCGATTCGCACAGGTCGCGAACAGGCGCGCGGCCGCGAATTGACTCCAGTCCTCCACACCATGCAGATCGAAGCGGGCCAGTGTGCGTAGATCGTCACTGCCACAGCCGTAGAACCGCGCGAGACGCTGTGGCACCCTGGATGGACCATCGGTCAACTGTTGGTCACCAAACCCAATCAGCAGCATGTCCGGCGCCTTGCCACGGTCCACGACAAAGTTGCTGTACAAATACGCCCACTCACTGATCCGCGTGTTATCTGGGAAGAGTTTGAGCAGTTCGACCGGCAGCGAACGATCCTGAATGGCGCGTCGAAACGCGTCGTCATCGATGCCGTGCCGAGTCATCGAATTGCCGAGCATCAGGATCTGGACTGGTGCATTGGACACAGCCTCAATGGCGGTCGCGCCGCTGCGTCGCTGTTCGGCGATGGCCAGCGACTCGGACCGATATCTCAGCTGCGAGGTGATGTTTGCGAAGTCGCGGAGATGCTGAATGTCGACTGACAGCCAGCCTTCCATCCCCGTGATGGCACACTCAACTGCGACCAACACGACAAACAGCATCCCCACGACCTTGAGTTCGGTGCGAAGGATGGTGTCGCCAGCGTTGGGAGATTGGGCGTGAGCGCTCATAATCGGCCGCGCTAGAACTGAAAGTAAATGAATTCCGCCGGCGCTGGGGGCGGGAAGAAGACCATCATCAACATCAGATAGGCATACACTGCCGTCCGCCAGCCCCAGTGGATCTGCGTGATCCACATCGGATCGTGATGCTCATCGAACCACCATTCCAACAGCAGCAGCGGCACGCAGAAGAAGATGATCAAACCCAGGATCGTCTGCGCCAGGGCCGACATTGGTCCCCAGGTGCCAAGTTGTCCCAGCATCGCCAGCGCCTGCGTCAGCGACTCCGCCCGGAAGAACAGCCAGGCGAAGCAGACGAAGTGAAACATCAGGATCATCTGCGGCAGTCGGCCCACAAACGATGGCCGCTGTGAGACCTTGGTGCGACCATCTCCCAGTGCCCGGTAGCCGCATAACAGCAGTCCATGGATGGCTCCCCAGACGATGAAGGTCCAATTCGCCCCGTGCCACAAGCCCCCCAGCAGCATCGTCAGCATCAAATTGCGATAGGTCGCGAACGTGCCGCCCCGATTGCCTCCCAGCGGAATGTACAGGTAGTCCCGCAACCACTGCGACAGGCTGATGTGCCAGCGGCGCCAGAAGTCGCTCGGCGAGATGGCGAAGTACGGCATGTGGAAGTTCGCCATCAGGTCGAAACCGAGCCACTTGGAGACGCCGCGAGCAATGGCCGAATACCCTGAGAAGTCGCCATAAATCTGAAACGCGAACGCGTACACGCCAAGCATCACTTCCCAGCCGGACAACTCAACCGCGTCGCGTGCGAAGATGGTGTTCGCCAACGGAGCCATGTTGTCGGCGATGACCACCTTGCGGAACATCCCGCTGATCACCAGATACAGTCCATCGCGAAAGTCGATCGCGGTCGGGCGTCGGTCGGCGAGCACCTGTGGCAGGAAGTGACTCGCCCGCTCGATCGGACCGGCGACCAGTTGCGGGAAGAACGCGACATAGACGGCAAAGTCCAGCAATTGATCAGTCGCTTTACAATCCCCCCGGTACACGTCGATCGTGTAGCTCATCGTCTGAAACGTATAGAACGAGATCCCCACCGGGAGGATGATGCTCAGCGTCGGGATCATCGCTGGCGCGCCAACGGACTGCAGCAGTGCGGCGAGTTCCTTCGCGAAGAATCCGTAGTATTTGAAGAATGCGAGCAGCCCCAGATTCACCGCCATGGAGACGAACAACAGCAGTCGCTTCCGGGACAGCAAATGCGTCCGCTCGATCGCCAGTGCCACGCAGTAGTCAACCAACGTGGAGAACAGAATCAGCCCCAGAAATCGCCAGTCCCAGCAGCCGTAGAAGAAGTAGCTGGCGATCAACAGCAGAACGTTCTGTCCACGATGCCGCAACTGCTGATACAACACCAGCACCACGACAAAAAACAACCAGAACCCAAAACTGTTGAACAGCACGCTGCTGCTACCTCCCTGTGAATCACGCTGGCCGATTGGCGCAGCGCAGACCGCATCCCTGCAGGTGCCGGGAGGCTATCAGCGAAGCGATTTTGGGGTCAATCGCAGTTCAAACCGCCCGGTCGATCGCCCACTGACGACGAGTCCGCATCGACAGATCCCCGGAATGTGCGAATCACCCGACAATTGTCCGCGCCAGAGCCTTGTCGTGCGGAGCAAACTCGGGAGAATGGGGCTGGTTCTGGAGAGGAAGTGTCGTCGATGCACCGCTGTGTGGGTTACTGGCTGTTACTGATGATTGAAGTGTCCATTCCCTGGCAGGCGCAGATTCGGGCGGCGGGGTTTGACCGGCCCAGTGGCACCTCCGACCAGTCGCGGTCGGTGGTGATGGCCCGGCAGGGGATGGTCGCCACGAGCCATCCCCTCGCAGCGCAGACCGGGCTCGATGTCCTGAAGTCCGGCGGTAACGCCGTCGACGCAGCCATCGCCGCCAATGCGATGCTCGGGGTCGTTGAGCCGATGAGCTGCGGAATCGGCGGTGACCTGTTCGTCCTGTATTGGGATGCGGAAACGCAACAACTTTACGGACTCAATGCCGCTGGTCGCAGTCCTTGGGAACTCAAGCGCGAACAACTCGTCGAACAAGGTCTCAAACAGATCCCGCTCGACACTCCCGACTCATGGACTGTCCCCGGTTGTGTCGATGGCTGGTCGGTGCTGCGCGATCGGTTTGGAACCTGCACGCTGACCGAACTGCTGCAGCCCTCCATCGAAGTCGCCGAGGCTGGCTTTCCGGTTACTGAAATCATCGCTGGCAGTTGGAAACAGTCCGAAGAACTACTTAGCCGTTGGCCTGACTCCGCAGCGACCTGGCTGCCGGATGGCCACGCACCAGCTCCCGGTAAGTTGTTCACGAACCCGCATCTGGCGAAGACGTATCGATTGCTTGCCGAGCAAGGCCGCGATGCATTCTATCGGGGCAGCATTGCTCACCAACTGGTGGAATTCAGTCAGGCGAACGGAGGTCATTTCTCCCTGCGTGACTTTGAGGAGCACACCTCCGATTGGATCGTCCCAGTCAGTACCGATTATCGCGGCTACCAAGTCTGGGAGCTTCCTCCCAGCGGACAGGGTATCGCCGCACTGCAAATGCTGAACATCCTGGAAGCCTACAACCTTTCGGAGATGAAACATAACTCCGTCGAACATTTGCACCTGCTGGTGGAAGCGAAGAAGCTCGCCTTCGCCGATCGCGCCCGCTTCTACGCCGATCCCGAATTCGTCGATGTCCCGGTGAAGGAGTTGATCTCGAAAGATTATGCAACCCGGCAGCGGCGCCGCATCGATCCCAATCAGGCGGCCATCGACGTCCCTCCCGGTGATCCACGCCTGCAGGAGGGCGATACGATTTATCTCACAGTGGTCGACAAAGACCGCAACTGCTGCTCGCTAATCCAGAGCAACTATCACGGATTCGGCTCAGGCATCACGCCCGGCGAACTCGGTTTCGCGATGCAGAATCGAGGCGCCCTGTTCGCGCTCGACGAATCCCATCCGAACCGCCTGGAACCCCACAAACGTCCTTTCCACACCATCATTCCCGCCATGGTGACCAAGGAGGGTAAGCCCTGGCTCTGCTTTGGCGTGATGGGCGGAGACATGCAACCTCAGGGACACGTTCAGATTCTGTGCAATCTGATCGACTTCGGGATGAACGTGCAGGCGGCCGGCGACGCCGCCAGAGCGCGGCATCTCGGCTCGGCGACACCAACGGGACTCCCGATGGAACCCGAGGGTGGACGACTCGCACTCGAATCCGGTGTCGATCATGACGTCGTCACGAATCTGCAGGAACGGGGACATCAGGTGGTCCAACTCCCCGGAGGGTTTGGCGGATATCAGGCGATCCTGATCGACCCGGAAACAGACGTGCTGCATGGGGCGACCGATCCCCGGAAGGATGGCACCGCAGTCGGCTATTGAGGTTGCGGCCACATGTTAGAGTCTTGCCATTCCACCGAGGCTACCGAATCGCACCATTCAACCAGGATTAACCGTCCGATTCTTTTGACGGAATCGCGCTGACGATTCGTGTCGTTTGTCAGACCGGCAGCAAGTCGAGTTCCCCTTGTCGACGATTTCAGAGAGGCAGGAGTGTCGCGCTGCGCAGATGCAGCTCTTGAAGGAAATTGCCGAAAGCCGACCTGTCTCGCTGGGGTGTTCGTCCCCAGACGATGCAGGAGATGAGATTCCGGGGACCGCCGAACCTATGAAGAATTTCTTCGCCCATCGCGATCCATGGGGGCATGGACTGGCCTTGTGGGTCATGGTTGTCCTTGTGTTTCTGGCCCCGCTAGCGGTCTCGGCGCTGTTTGGGCTGCGGCTGGAGAACGATGTCGCCAGTTGGCTCCCAGCCCACGATCCTCAAGCACAGGTGTACCACTGGTGTCGGGAACACTTTCCGGAAGAAGAACAGGTCATTTTGACCTGGCGGGGAAGCACCATCGGCGATCCTCGATTGCCACTGCTGGTGGGCCGACTGCAGGGGAAGATCGACCCTGATGGAGTTCGGCGCGGGGGTAGCCCGTACATCGAATCCGTCCTCCATGCCGAAACCTTGCTCCAGAAGATGGTAGACCAGGGCATCGATCAGGACGATGCGTTGCAGCGGCTGGAAGGATCGCTAATTGGTTGGGGTTGGCTGAAGGTGCAGTTAACCGAGAGCGGACGCGAAGAGCGAGATCGCACCATCAAGACGCTGCAGCAGGCGCTCGAACAAGAACTGCATGTCACCATCGACGTGCTGGATGCAGGAAAGGTTTGGCAACCAGCACCTGGCAACGAGACGCTGTTCGAGCAGTCGCTGCAGCAACATGCCGACTTTGGCGTCGTCGGCAGCGAGGATGCCGCTGGTCAGCTCGATCCCCCAGAGCGTCCATTCATCGAAGTACCGGTTCACGATCTGCAATTCCGCTGGGCAGGCATGGCTGCGAATGCGGGCGACATGCAACGGGCTCGGGAAGCACTGCTGTCGGTACGCGGTTTCGCCACGGCAGCGGAACCTCAAGGGCGACTGCTGGTCGAGGACTGTTTCACGTCGGTCGGTGGGCCGATCGGCGTAATGGTTACGCTTTCCAGCGCCGGAGTCGCGGACAAGTCAGCGGCACTGGCGGCGATTCGCGAGGCGGCAGAGAAGTCGTTTATCCCTGGCGATACGGTCTGGCTTGGCGGTAGTGCGGCGGCGACGGCGGAACTCAACGCTGGCGTGATTCGCTCCGCCTGGGATGCGGAACGCCCGTGGAGTCAGTGGTACCAGAAATCCGTCATGGCCCTTTCGGGCATCGTAGGGATTCTGTTCGCCCTGGTCTCTTTGAAGAGCCTGCGACTGGGCGGTCTGGTGATCGCCGTCTCATACTACGCGGCGGTGCTCGGTCTGGCGTTGATCCCACTGACAGGCGGCACCATGAATATGGTCCTCATCGTCCTCCCGACTCTCCTTATGGTCCTCGCCCTCTCCGGGGCCATCCATGTCGCCAACTATTGGAAGCATGCGGTCTGGGAAGACCCGACATCGGCCGTGAATCGTGCGACGGAAATGGCCCGGGTCCCCTGCCTGATGGCCGCCTTCACCACGGCGATTGGACTGATCTCGCTGGCCACCAGCGAACTGCAACCGGTCAAGCTGTTCGGCATCTATGCGGCGATTGGCACGCTCATCTCGGTCGTGATGGTCCTGTTCGGCCTGCCCGCACTACTGCAGATGATGCCCTTACGACGCGTCCGGCCCGACGAAGTGAACCCCCGGATCTGGATCGGTTTTGGTGAACAGATCTGTCGCCATTCGCGGTCCATCATGATCACTAGCGTCGTTTGTTCACTCATTTGTCTGGTCGGGCTGCGCTGGTTCCAGACCGAAACCAAAGTCATCAAATACTTCCAGCCCGAGTCGACGCTCGTGCAGGACTACCAGCAAATCGAAGACTCGCTCACCGGCATCACCCCAATCGAAGTTGTTGTCAGCTTTAGTCGCCAGGCGCAATCTGAGTATCGCTTCCTGGAACGAATGGAAATTGTCCGCGCCGTCGAACAGAAGATTCGAGAACACAAGGACATCCGCGGCACACTCTCGCTCGCGGCGTTTCAGCAAAAGCGGCTTCCTCCGGGAGACGAAGCCAGCACGCGGGAGCGGATCTTCTTCAACCGCCGCTCCAACGAAACGGAGAAGCGAATCAAAGACGGAGAAATCGCCGGCGCCGAGGCCTTTGTTCAAACCGTCGATTACGATGTCCGACCTGGACTGGAACAACCGTGGGCCGAGAACGGGGCCGAGTTGTGGCGGATCAACGCCCAGGCCGCCATCCTGGCCGAAACTGATTACGAAACCCTCACACGCGACCTGGATGTTCAGGTTCGCGACGTCGCACGCTACTACCCGGGGATGAGTCACGTCGTTACCGGCACCGTGCCACTGTTCCTGCGGACGCAACAGGCGGTACTCGAAAGCCTGATCATGAGTTTCGGCCTCGCCTTTGTCCTCATCGCAGGTGTGCTGATGCTGGTCCTCCGCGATCCGGTCGCTGGGGCGATCAGCATGATTCCGAACCTGTTGCCAGTCGTTTCCGTGTTTGGCCTGGTCGCGTGGTACGGCACCCGAATCGATGTCGGCACCATGGTCACCGCCTCGGTCGCTCTCGGCATCGCGGTCGATGGCACCCTGCACTTGCTCACCTGGTTCCGCGATGGCCTGCGAAAAGGGTACTCGCGCGAGCGCTCGGTGATGCTCGCTCTGTCCCATTGCGGACCGGCAATGTGGCAAACCAGCGCTGCAGTTGGAATTGGTCTCTTGATGCTCCTGCCCGCCGAACTTCTACTGATCAGTCGCTTCGGCTGGCTGATGTCGGCCCTCATTGGTGCGGCGTTGCTCGGGGATCTCCTGTTGCTCCCTGCGTTTCTCGTCGGTCCGCTTGGGGCACTGATCGAGTCCCGTATCGAGAAACGCCGACACGTTCGCAAGCAGGGCGATGCCGTCATCCCCTCGCCGCACATCTCGCTGCCGGAAGTACGCGAGCACAGTCGGTATGTGGGGTGAACGGAAGTTCGCGATTCGAATTTCGTGCTCCTGCTCGAATTTCGTGCTCCTGCACGCTGTGGTATTCTGTCTGCGGGCGAATCCCCCTCTCCTTAGACGACGAGAACCCACACCGTGCTCACCTACTACTTGGGTGTCGACATTGGCGGGACCAGCACCAAGACCGGTGTCGTGTCCAGCGAAGGACGCACATTGGCCAAGCTCCGCGTCCCTTCTGTGTTGCACAAGGGGCGCGATGTTGGCCTGGAGGTACTATACCAGACGCTCGAACAGGTGGTGGCCGAGAGCAAGGTCGGCTGGGGAAACATTCGGGCGATCGGAGTCGCCGCCCCAGGGACGATGGACATTCCCGCTGGCGTGATCTTTCACCCCTTCAACCTCCCCGGTTGGGAGAATCTCGCCATTCGCGATCTGATCGCCGAACGGTTCCGCAAGCCTACCATTCTTCAAAACGATGCAAACGCTGCCGCGTACGGCGAGTATTGGCTCGGCGCTGCACACGATGCCCGCAGTCTGATGTTCTGGACCCTCGGCACCGGCATCGGGGGCGGCATCATCGTCAATGGGGAAATCGTCACCGGAGCCCACTCCCACGCGGGGGAGTGCGGACACATCATCATTCAAATGGAAGGCGGGCCAACGTCCGAGCATGGCATCCATGGCTCGCTTGAACTCTACGCTGGAGCGAAAGCCCTGGTCCGTCGCTGCACTGCCGCACTCGATGCCGGAGCACGGTCGTCCATCCGTGAAGCAATCGCACAGGGTGAAGACCTCACACCACTGCTGATTGCCGAGCACGCGATCAATGGGGAC
>JAGQQB010000749.1 GCA_020426425.1 Planctomycetaceae bacterium
GTGCAGGTGTTGCAGGAACTCCGACAGATTGCGGCTGCTCGTGGCTCCTGTGAAGCCGCCTGTGTTTCCGGCGTTGCGATCCCGCAAGAAGTCGGCTGATCGTAATTCAGTCTGCCTGTCTCGAAGGAATTCTCATCCTCCTGGAGTCTCTCATGATCAACACCACCTCTCTACGCTCACCGATTCGCTGGGATCGATGCCGTATCGTCGCCTTTGAGGACGCCGCCTGGCACGAAAACGGTATCTGCGATGGTCGTCATTACCGTGTCTACACCATGCGACAAATTCATGGTCTGAAAGTGCTGCCCGATGCGGCTGGTCGTCGGCGTCATGTGTATCTGGCATGCGTCCATCAGGACGGCGAATTCCGGCTCCTCGGGGCCGCCCCCACTCTACGAAGCGCAAAGAGACAGTGCGAGGAACATGCTCGGAAGCTCGTCGACTGTGGGTCCACCGACGGCCCGACCGTACGTGCTTTCTGCTGATTGTCACGCAACGGTTGATTGTTCCTTGCCCGCCTCTTTCCCTGGACGAATTGCCACATGAACTTGACTGATGCGCCTTCCGCCGAACGGCAACTTCTGATCGACAACATTCCCCTGGAGCTGCGCGACCGTGACCAGTGGGTGGTCTGGCGCTACGAGGTGCGAGCCGGCAAGCGGACGAAAGTCCCGATCCATCCGAAGTTCGGTTGGAATGCCAGTGCCTCGAACCCCGAGACCTGGACCTCGTTTGCGACGGCTTACGACACGTACCAACAGTCCCAGCGCTACGAGGGGGTTGCTTATGTGTTCAGCGAGGACGATCCGTTCTGCGGCATCGACATTGATGACTGCCTCGACGAGTCGGGGAAGCTGCTGTGGGGCGAGGATCTGCTGGAGATGTTCGACTCCTATTGCGA
>JAGQQB010000750.1 GCA_020426425.1 Planctomycetaceae bacterium
GGACGATCCATGATGTGGCGGAATGACTGGAGCGGTTGCGGTTCCGGTTGCATGGCAGCCGCATTGGTGCAATGACCGGCTCCGTCGCCTCTGCCTGGGAACGGACATGACGCAGCACCGTATCTTCCAGCTGTCTCGCGCGGTTCCGGTCATGCAACGATTCCCGACTCCATTCCCGCAACGCGGCGTCCAGTTGACTGTCAGTGAGTTCATTCATTGTCCGGCCTTTCCGGTTACTCTCCGTTCCAGTGGCGTTTGAGCCCTGTATGCCGACGCAAGCTGCTGCGGGCGTCGATCAGGCGCTGCTGCATCGCCTTGGGAGAACACTGTTCAATTTGTGCGGCTTCCGCCACCGAGAATCCTTCCAGTTCTACCAGCACGATGGCGACCTTCTGTTTGGGCGGCAACTGGTCCACCGCTTCGGCCATGATACTTCGCAGTTCCAATGCCAACAGCGACCGGTCGACAGGTGCGTCGACGGGGACTTCTGTCACAATTGATTCGCTGACGGTCTGCTGGCCAGGAGCTTGTTGCCGCTGGAGGGAACTTCGCACCGTGTTTAATAAGATGGTGAAGCTCCAGGTTCCAAACGACGAACGCCCCTGAAACTTGGGGAGTGCTCGAACCATCCGGAGCAGCGCCTCTTGGGAGACGTCTTCCGCCTCGACTGTGTTGCCGAGCATTGCTTGAGCCGATCTCAAGAAACGGGAGCCATACCGCCGCACAAGTAGTTCGAGGTCGGTCGTTTGACGACCGGCCATCCAACGGGCGACGATCTCTTCGTCTGCTTCCATCTCCCCACGCGACTGAGCCACCTCGAACCGATTTTCTTGTCCCTGTGCATTTAGACTAGAGACCTGCCAGAAACCCAGCCGAAATCGGGACGATGTCGGTGGAATC
>JAGQQB010000751.1 GCA_020426425.1 Planctomycetaceae bacterium
CATCTTCTCCAGCAATCTCGAACCACGCGATCTCGTCGACGATGCGTTCCTGCGTCGAATTCCGTACAAAATTGAAGTCAAGGATCCGACCGAACAGGAGTTTCGTTCGCTGTTCAGCAAAGTTGCCAAAGGGATGGACTTTTCCTGCTCCCCGGAAACGCTCCACTATCTCGTGGAGGAGCACTACGTCCGTGGCCAGCGCCCCTTCCGCTTCTGCCACCCACGCGATCTGTGCCGACAGGTAGAAAACCGCTGCACCCTGCACGAACTCCCCCGAGTCATCGACAACGCCGCGATCGATCAAGCGGTCGAAAACTACTTCTCCATCATGTAGCAGGCTCACCCGTAGCAGGCATTCTCCGAGTGCCGTCCGCAACAAGTGTGGTTCGCAATCCCACCGGAATGGTCGATTTCCTCAAGCAATTCACCCTCCCACAGCGCAGCCGAGATTGGGAGGGTCGAATCGAGCTTGCGAGATTCGGGGAGGGAGACGAACGTTCCTTCCGCGATCCTTGTGTAACACGTATTCAATACGTGTCGTCCGCAAGAAACGCCGTACCCGATGCTGCCAGCATCGGAGTCGATTGCAGACGAGCGCCCGACTTCGACGCCGACGACCAACATCGATTGAGCCGCCGCGCCCTCGTTCGCTCACGGTTTCGCACTTCCCCCGTTGCCGACCGCGACTACAATCTAAGCGATGGATAAACACCCCCGACGATCTTTCCAGTGAGGCCACCCCATGCGATACGACGACGAACTGCAATACGCCTACGCCAACGACGACCTGTTCGCCATGGATGCGACCCGGGACGCGCGGGCGACATTCCTCCGCAGGACGTACGCGCACGTCGCCGGCGCGGTCCTCGTATT
>JAGQQB010000752.1 GCA_020426425.1 Planctomycetaceae bacterium
CCTTCATGGTCCACGAACTCTTACCATGGCCAGTACCTTTCAACTGACAAGATCAACCAGACTTAACCTGACGCACCAGGGAGCGCAGAGATTTGTGTTCTTGTCCGTGGTACGACAGCGTGCCAATCTACGGTCACGCCACGGAATGCAAGATGTCCCCAAACTGAGTATGGCTGACCATGCGTCAACGCACATTGTCCAATCTGTTCTGGCTAATGTTCTTCGTCACGTTGGTGACGATTGGGGCGTTGGCCGTGCTCAAGTACTGGGAATTCCTTGTCACCTTGGGCGCAAACTGAAACGCTGCGGGTCCTCGATGCCGAATGACCTTCTAGACCAGATTACCCGTCTGCTGAATCTTGTCATTCAATGCCACAAGCACCGTCGCCGCCGGGGCGCTTTCGATGATGGGGAAGACTTCGAAGGTCATCAGGTCGGCCCATTCGGAGCACCAGTGGAAGATCAATTCTGGTTTGGCGGTTTCCACGAGTTGGAACCCTCGATCATGACCGAGGGTGACCCAGCGGCCATGCAGCTTGACTCCATTGGGTGGCAGCGCGCCGGTCTCGACGAACCGCTTGATCCGCTCGGCGAAGCGATTCGCCGGGAGGTGGAAGATGATCATGTAGTACATCGAGTTTTCCATGAGACCCTCTTGGAGTTTGTGACTGTGAGGAGTCGGTTGATGCAGTTGGTGCCGGCGCTAAGTGCTGGTCTCTCATCGTGGAGGGTTGAACACCGCCAGGGAACCCGACGCGTAAGCGAGGGATCACAACTGGCCGACTGGGGACTCAATCCCTCGCTGACGCTTCGGGTTACAGTCGACCATCATTGCACTCG
>JAGQQB010000753.1 GCA_020426425.1 Planctomycetaceae bacterium
TACCGGCTTGAGTGTCCCGATATGCTCGCTCTCAGATGCGGCGGCCTCGAAACTCATGTGGGTCCACAAAGGAAGCCACAAGGGCCGCCGCGATGTACGGCGACTCTACGATCACGCCACACCTGGACAGCAGCAGTTGATTCGGCAACTCGCTGAAGAGATTGGGCTCGCCGACTTGCTGCAAACCGTACTCAGCGAGAGCGATGAGCCAATGGAATAGACACTCGACGAGGAGTTGGCCGGAGATCCCGTCCGTGTTGGGTTGATGCGGACGGGGCGGGACTTGAACCCGCTGAACCTTTCGGTCGTTATCCATGTACTCCAAACCGGCAGTCGAGTGTGTTTCAAATGCGTGTCATCATCGGCGGCGACGCACACGACTGTGCTTCCTGAGTCGACGGTACACGTCCCGCGTTTCCTGTGGGTTCATACCTCGTTTGGAGATCGCGAAAAACTTTCCTCCGTAGGCGGCCCGGAATTCATCCGGAGTCGTGTCGGCGACATCCTTCTCCAGCCAGACATCCCATTCGGTGCTCGGTGACTCGGGGCGGATTCTCAGACGAACTTCCCACCAGGAATCGTCACGTTTCATGAATCTGACCGTCGGTCCCACAATGCATTGAGCAGCAGGAGAGCGGCTCTTATTCTTCCTGACCTGCTTCAGCAGACCTGTGTTCGGGCAGACGTACATTTCGCCCGGACGCATTCCGACGCGATATCCCCACGGACGCACAGCAACGATCTGCCGATCATGAATGATCACGTGGCGCTGAACGTAGTCGTACACATGACTCAGCACATGCGCCTGCACGGCATTGTCGAATGACACAAATTCGCACAG
>JAGQQB010000754.1 GCA_020426425.1 Planctomycetaceae bacterium
GAGCGTGGAGGCGTCGATTTCCGGTAGTGTCGCGGTATAGCGATGCAGTGCCTGCGAACCCATCCGCACGCCCGGTAGGATCGCTCCGCCGTGAAAGATCCCGGAACTGCCGATCGCATCGACCGTGATTGCTGTTCCACTATCGACGACGATTGCGGTCTGCCGTTCCGCCCGCAACTTGTTGGCGGCGATGGCGGTCAGCAGACGGTCAATCCCAACTCGTTCGGGGGCATCGACCTCAATGATGATGGGTAATTGTGTTCGGTCGACAAGCTTACGGGCCGCGTTGAGTCCCTTGGGCCATTGGCCGAGTACCTGCTCGATTGACTTCGGGCTCGATCCCGTGATCAGCGTCTGCGGTGGAGCGGTAAGGTCGGTGGTCCAGGTGATAATTTCGTCCCAGGGAATCGCACCTTCGGCCATTGGGGCGACATGTTCACGCACGAGCGGGAGTGGTTCGTTGGCGGGATGTTCACACAACGCGAACTTGATCCGGGTGTGTCCGGCATCGACGATCAGGGTGTGCGTGGCGGAGGAGGACATCGGGAGTTCGCGGGGGGCGTGATCGGGGCGGGAGTGATCGCATTAAGGGACGGGGGGCCGTCAATTCGTTGAGTCAACCACCTGGAGTGGGCGGTTCACTTGAGGGTTCGGTTGGATGCTGATTTGCCCGCAATCGGGCGCGGCCACGGATTAATAGTGAATACAGCAGGCCAAACAGGAAGCCGAGTAACAGGCCGGTCGTATGCACTGTCGCGCTGACGGCGGGCGTGTTGACATCGAATGTTGTCTGGAGTCCCACAATCAGGGCCAGCATACCGAAC
>JAGQQB010000755.1 GCA_020426425.1 Planctomycetaceae bacterium
GCTGGAGGCGACGGGAGCTGTGCCTGTGCCGCCGAGATGCTGCTGGAAGCACTCATCGGTTGTGCCGGCGTCACCTTCGCCGCCGTCTGCACGGCCATGTCAATCCCCATCCGCTCTGCCCACGTTGCCGCGTATGGTGATCTCGACTTTCGCGGTACCCTCGGCGTCGACCGGCAGACCCCGATTGGCTTCACTAGCGTCCGCATCGAATTCATTCTCGATAGCGCTACCGACGACGCGACCCTCGCGAAGGCAACCCAACTCGCAGAACGCTACTGCGTCGTCGCCCAAACACTCAAAGAAGTCGCCGTTTCCTGGACCCGCGTCACCCCATAGTCGTGGATCGCTCCGCGATCCAACGCTGTCGTC
The DNA here is from genome assembly GCA_020426425.1 of Planctomycetaceae bacterium. Classification (GTDB taxonomy): domain Bacteria; phylum Planctomycetota; class Planctomycetia; order Planctomycetales; family Planctomycetaceae; genus JACKHO01. The sequence goes on from JAGQQB010000755.1 coordinate 370, forward strand.
GGCACGGCGCTTTTAAAACCGAGCGTTGAGTTCTGTTGGGCTGCGTCACTACCGATCGCAGCGATCAACTGAACCGTTCGGCGTTTGATCGCGGAGCGATCAACGACTATCCCGCCATGCTCTACTTGGCACGCGGCCGAAGAGATGCTCAATCACCCCAGCCGCGACAGGCATCCGGCCTGTTCTTCCGACCAACTCAGTTCCTGTTCCAGCATTCGGGCGGCACGCAGGAGCGGTGCTTCGGCGAATGGTCGGGCAAGCAGTTGCACACCAATGGGATGCCCTGAAGCGGTCTTACCGCACGGCAGCGAAATCCCCGGGATGCCGGCGAGGTTGGCACCGATCGTGAACATATCGTTCAGATACATCGCCAACGGATCGGCGCTGTGTTCCCCCAGCGTGAACGCCGCCGTTGGAGCC
>JAGQQB010000756.1 GCA_020426425.1 Planctomycetaceae bacterium
GGACCTGGTCCCGTTTGGTTTCCCATCGTCGTCGGTATTCCTGCAGGGAGATGGCGAGGGCAGTGATGTACGCCGCCGCCTGCTCAAGCGCCAGGGCGAGTCCATCGAGATCTTGTGCAATGGCCAGCGCCTGTTCTTCGTCGTCGGCTTGTCGCGTTCTTTCGGCGCTTGTCGCCGTGAGCAGGAATTCCTGCGCCGCTTTGGCGGGGAGGACATCCAATTCCAGTTTTTCCACATCGTGGCTCCAACGTGAGATGCGCGAAGTGATCAGCACACGACCGCGCGGAATCTGGGCGATGAGTTTCTGGACCGCGATGGCGGCCTCTTCCGAGTCGACGTTGTCGATCACGAGCAGCCAGTCAGATCGATCCTGCAGCCAGCGAATGGCATGTGCCTCTTGAACCTCCTGCGTCCTCTCCTGCGCCTCTGGGATGTCGAACGCCGTGGTGGCGACCAGCGCGGCCAGATTCTTTTGGAGTTCTTCAGGTGACTCGGCTTTGACGAATGCCACGGCGGTCGGAAAGAGATGCTGATACCGCCACGCAAACTCAACGACTCCGCGCGTCTTCCCGACGCCTCCTAAGCCATGAATGGTCTGGGCTGGCACGATGCCGACTGCATGCGTCTCCCCCACGAGCAACCGTTGGCGCAGTTGCTCGATGAACTCCTCACGCCCCATGAACAGCTTCCCGATCGATCCGATCGGAAGTTGGAACGCTTTGTGATCTGGTTTCGCGTTGAGCAACTCGCGAACGGCGGCGAGAATTCGGG
>JAGQQB010000757.1 GCA_020426425.1 Planctomycetaceae bacterium
TCAAGCCCACAGAAGAGACTTTTCTCTGGTCGGTCACGTGCGACATTGGTGGTGACAACTCGCTCGCGATTGAGAAGAAGTGCGCTGCGAGATGGATGCAGTACCGCGCGTAGCAGCGGCGGGGTGGCACGCTCAGAAGCGAAGCGAAAGGGCGTGGCAGGGCGTTCGTGTTGCGTGCGTTGTGCAGGTTCGCTTACCCTCAGGTCATGCGAATTTGCGGGGTGGCCCACCCGCTCGTTCAGAGCGGTTGGGTCGCGTAGCGACAAGATTGCTTTCCATGTGCGTCCAATGAACCGGGAACGCTTCAATGCGGAAAGATCGCGATCGATGACGGAGGTCGTCGCGGAGACTGTGGTCAAGTTCGCGTAGGGCCGGTGGTACCGGCGGGGTGGCTGTGGTCAGGTTGTCGCCGCAGGCTTGGGATTCGTATTGAACGACAACGACAACCTGCCCACAGATCGTTGATCGACCAAACCCCTGGCCTGTGGGCCAGGTGCGCCGGATGGGCAATGACGTTGGGTGCCACGGCTGTGCCAGCCAGCCCTTTCAAGGTGGTCTGGTGGGAGCATGAGGGATGGTGTAAGTGGTTCTCTCTGGATGACATCTGGTGTTTGTCAGGGAGGACGGACGATGTTGGGTGGGGAGGTGTTTGATTGTTTTTTGCGGGAGGCGCCGGTGTGTGTCATGGCGCGGGCCACGCTTGAGAAGATGTTTGCGGCCGAGATGCTCGATGAGTTGTTTCGCACGCAGGCCCAGCGGCAGTATCC
>JAGQQB010000758.1 GCA_020426425.1 Planctomycetaceae bacterium
CGACGATGGCGGCATCGCGGTTGAGGACCTGCTCTGTGAGGACCTCGACGGCGATGGACGACTCGACATCGTCGCCGGCGGCCGCGCGACGCTCAACCTCAAGGTGTATTGGAATCGCGCGGCGATGAAGTAGCCTGCGATTTAACACTAGGCGAGCTGACACCGGCGAGCAGGGGACGTCAATTCGTCCTGCGATCTTCGCGTATCAAGAACTCGAATGGGAGAAGTGCAACGCAAAGTCGCCAGGACGCAAAGGGCTGTTGTTCGGTGGCGAATTCTGTCGAAACAACCGACGCCCGAAAGAGACATCGAGGATTTTGACAGGATGTACAGGATCGACAGGATGACATGAGTCGGTCGGTTCAGGGACCGTGTTGCTACGTGCCTTATGACGGTACAGCCCGCACGCGAAAGCGCGAAGGTTCATCCGGTGTCCTTCAATCACTTCGCGCCTCCGCGACTTCGCGTGAGACTGATTGCCGCTGGCCGCGCGGTGGTCGTGACGCGCCTCGTGCATTATCCTCGCATCCGCGACGAGCGATCGTTGTCGATCAGAGCCGTCGCGGAAACAATTCGCATTCACCCCACAGATGAGACCTCCGCGCATGACTTCGCGAATCTTGCCCGCCCTGTTGCTCGTGGCGACTGTATCCACCGGTGTGCTGGCTCAGGAAGCCCCGCATCCTTTCGGAGACGAGTTCAAGAACCTCGATGGTCTCGCGACCGGCGAGTGGTGGACGAAGAAAGCGCGCGGCAATA
>JAGQQB010000075.1 GCA_020426425.1 Planctomycetaceae bacterium
TCGCCGTTGCGATTCCGCTCCCCTGTTCGCCCTGGAAGTCGAGCACCGCGATCCGGTTGAGGCCGGAGACATCAATGTCGGCCGGTGTCCATGTCTGCACGACGGCGGTGTGGCGGCAACCACACAACGCCGCGACAAACAGCGCAACTCCGAGAATTCGACTCATGCCTTCCCTGACAAATCGGCTCGCACTGGCTGGGATGGGGATGCATGCACATCACAAAGGTGAGGACGCAACCTCTCCACAGTCCACAATGGGCTTATATCGGGAGTGATCGGAATCCAACAAGCGGTGTTGCCAGTCATGTGCTGCTGCGATGGGGCAGATTGTCAGATTTCGCCGACCCGAACGCCTCACGACAGGAAACTGGGGGGAACAGGTAAAGTTGTGATGGCTGGTGACAGACGATTTGCCGTGGTCCGTTGTTCGCAGGCAAGACGAACGCCAACTGCCAAGTCTGCGACTTAAGATCCTGGGATCGCACCTGCCAGATCGGGGACGTTCATCGATTGGCACCACCGCAGATTCGCAGGCTGGGACGACGATTCTCCAGACTCCCCCGATTCCCGCAGCCACTGCGGAAGAGCTTGTTGTGGCCCTTGCGAGACTGTTACAGTGAGGGCTTGGGCAACTGTCGCAACTGTTGTTTTGAAAGTAAGTTGCAGTGACCGCAGAGACATTACTCATGCAGCGTACGCGTTCGATTCTGGTCTTGGTTCCGCTGGTCGCCGCAATGTCAATCCTGCTGGCTGGCCCTGGTCGTCCAGCGCTGGCCGATGACGGGGCGGACTTCTTTGAGAAGCAGATTCGTCCCTTGCTGACAAAACACTGCTACGAATGTCATTCAGAGGCGGCGGGAGAGCGCGAGGGGGGGCTGCTGCTTGACCGGGAAACGGGCTGGCTGAAGGGGGGGAACACGCAACAGGCAGTGATTCCAGGAGAGCCAGACGCATCGCTCTTGGTGACGGCGATTCGGTATCAGGACGAAGAGATGCAAATGCCTCCCGACGAACCGCTGCCTGCCGAGGCGGTGAAGTTGTTCGAGGAGTGGATTCGGCGTGGCGCGCCGGGACCGGCGGTCGATCTCGCCGAGAGCGAATTCTCTCGGCTGGGGGATCAACATTATTTATCGGAGCTGGCGAGCGAACATTGGTCGCTGCAGCCGCTGGCGGTCACGGAACTGCCGCAACTGGCTGATCCAATATGGAACAAGTCGCCGTTGGATCGATATGTGGGGCAGCGACTTCATACGGCAGGGCTGACCCCGTCGACGCCAGCCGATGCACGCTCCCTGGTGCGGCGGTTCACCTACGATCTCACGGGACTGCCGCCGACAGCAGAGGAAGTTCGGGAGTTTGCCACCAGTTATCGACAAGATGCCGATGCCGCAGTGGAGCGGAAGATCAACGATCTGTTGAGTCGCCCTGCGTTCGGCGAACACATTGGTCGCATGTGGCTCGATGTTGCCCGCTATGCGGACACCGACAGCACCTATCGCCCCGACACGCGAACGCCAAAGTATCTGCCGTTCGCGTTTACCTACCGCAACTATGTGATCGATGCTTTCAATGCCGACAAACCGTTTGATCTCTTTCTGCGGGAGCAACTTGCCGCCGACCTGATGGGCTATCCTGAGGACGCGCCTGAACGGGCGGCGCTCGGATTCCTGACGGTGGGCCCGCACGTGGGACGACGTGATGATGAGATCGACGACTGGATCGACGTTACCACCCGCGGATTGATGGGACTGACCGCCGCCTGTGCCCGATGTCATGACCACAAGTTCGAAGCGATTCCGACCGCCGATTATTACGCGCTCTATGGTGTGTTTGCCTCAACCAAACGGAGCGATCCCTTGCGCGAGAGCGAACTGCCCAAGATCCATGGTGCGGCACCAGTCGTCACCGCAGTTGCAGAGTACGAGCAGAAACGCAAGCAGATTGACGCGGAGATCAAAGGGGCGGGCAACTCCAAAACGAAGAACAACAATCGCTCGATCGCCGAACGAATTGAGGAAACCGATCTCGCTGAACTGCTGACGTTTCACGAAGGTGGGCCCGTCCGCATGATGGTCGTCCGGGATGTCGACAAGCCGATCACGCCACGCATCTTCCTGCGGGGAGAACCGGCCAACCGGGGCGATGCCGTGCCACGCCGGTTTCTGTCGCTGCTGGATCGGGAACAAACGCCGTATCCTGTGGACACCAGCGGTCGACTGCAGCTGGCGGAACAGATCGCCAGTCCGGAGAACCCATTGACTGGGCGTGTGTTTGTGAACCGCGTGTGGGGCATGCTGATGGGGCACTACCTCGTCTCGACCCCCTCGGACTTTGGGCTGCAAGGGGCGGCACCGACGCATCCTGAACTGCTCGACTGGCTAACACTGGACTTCATCACGCACGGCTGGTCGGTGAAGCATCTCGTGGCGACGATCGTCCGTTCGCAAACGTATCGTCAGCAGTCGCTGCATCGCGAAGAGGCCGCCACGATTGATCCGGGGAATGACTTGTATTGGCGGGCGGAACGCAAGCATCTTTCCATTGAACAAATGCGTGATGGGATGTTGGCGGTGAGCGAGCAGCTCAATCGCATGCGGCATGATCGCCCACAGCCATTGTGGGGGGACGACTATTCGCGGCATCGGACGATCTACGGTTTCGTGAACCGCTTCAATCTCGATCCCACACTCCGTAGTTTTGATTTCCCGACGCCCATGCACTCCAGCGAGTCCCGTCCCGAAAGCATCGTTGCCCCACAAGCGCTGTTCGCGATGAACGCGCCGTTCGTGATCGAGCAGGCGACGACACTGACCGATCATGTCGAGTTCAAGGCCTGTCAGACGGATGGTGAACGGACCGACTGGTTGTTCCAGCAGGTTTTGCAGCGACCAGCAACCAAGGCGGAAGTTACACGCTGTTCGAAAGTCGTCGAACAACAAAGCCGATTCTTCGAGCAGCCCCGATCTCCCCAGGTCCACACACCGTGGGCTCTGGTGGCTCAGGCACTGCTGATGAGTAACGAATTTCAGTATCTGGACTAGATGCCCTGTCATGTTGAACCTGTCACCACTCCCCGAATTTCACTCGCGTCGCCGTTGGTTGCAAACTGCAGGTTTGGGCATTGGTGCCGTTGCCGCAGATGCGATGCTGGCTGAGTCTGCATCTTCGGCGGTTGAAGGAGCGAGTCCGTTGGCCGCGAAGGCGCCGCACTTCACGCCCCGAGCGAAGCGGGTGATTCACCTGTTCATGAATGGCGGCCCATCACAGATCGACACCTTCGATCCTAAGCCGAAGCTCCAGGAACTTGATGGGCAGGAGTTGCCGAAGTCGTTGCTGGAGACACTGCAGCCGACACAGCGGAATCGGGCGGGGAGATTGTTTGGTTCACCGTTCAAGTTTTCGCAGTGTGGCGAAAGTGGACTGTCAATCAGTGAACTGTATCCTCACGTCGCCCAGCATGCGGACGATTTGTGCGTCATCAGATCGATGGTTGGCGGCATCGCGAATCACACGCCCGGCCTGCTATTGATGAACTGCGGTCATCCCGCGTTGCCGCGTCCCAGCTTTGGTTCCTGGTTGATGTATGGACTGGGGAACGAGAGTGAGAATCTGCCGGGGTTCGTCGTGCTTTGTCCTGGCGGGATGCCGACAGCTCAGTCCCGCAACTGGACCAGTGCGTTCCTGCCGGGCATCTATCAGGGAACGCACATCGACACAGGTGGCTCCGCCCGCGAATTGATTCCCCATCTCACCCGCAAAGACATTCGACCAGGAAGTCAACGGGCGCAAGTGGCGCTGACGCAGTTCCTCAATGAACAGCACCGGGAGGAGCGACCGGGTGATGATCGGCTCGACAGTCGCATGCATGCGATGGAACTCGCCTTCCGCATGCAGACCGCCGCGTCGGATGTGTTTGATCTGGCTCAGGAACCACAGCACATCCGGGAGATGTACGGCGACACACTACAAGGTCGCAACATGCTGATCGCACGCCGGATGGTTGAGCAGGGCGTGCGTTACGTGCAGATCTACCATGGGGCAGGGCAGCCCTGGGATGGTCACTCCAACATGGTCCCGCGACTCAGGCAGTTGACGAAAGAATCGGATCAGCCAATCGCCGCACTGCTCACAGATCTCAAGCAGCGCGGGATGCTCGAAGACACGCTCGTCATCTGGGGAGGTGAAATGGGACGCACGCCGACCACGCAAGGGAACGTGCGGGACATCAACCGGATTGGCCGCGACCATCACATCGATGGTTACACTGTGTGGGTTGCTGGCGGTGGATTCCGGGGAGGGGTGGAATACGGCATGACTGACGAACTTGGCATGAGCGCGATCGAGAACCGAGTTCCGGTGCATGATCTGCACGCAACGTTACTGCATCAGCTCGGCTTCGATCATGAGCGCCTCACCTACCGCCACAGTGGCCGCGACTTCCGTCTGACCGATATCCATGGAGAGGTGCGGGAGGATCTCCTTGCGTAGGGGATTCGAACGGCGATGGGGGGATTTCGAAATCTGAATTTCGAAATCCGAAGCACATCAGAAATCCGAAGGGCCGAAACGCGGCATGTCGCGAATTGTTGGCGAGCGATGGTGCTGGGTCTGTTGCTTCTGGCACAGCCAGCGGTTCGCAGTTTTGTGCTTCGTATGTGTTTCAGGGTTCGCTTTTCGTGCTTCGGGATTTGCACCGGATCATTGTCCGCATAAGCACTCTGTTTGCCGTATCCGTCAAAGTTTGCGCGGAGAGCACAACCGGTCGATCGTGGTCGAGTAGCGGCAGAAATGGCGTGTTGTCGGTGACATAGGCAAGTCGATCGGCAGAGAATGCCGATGAACCGGCTCAATAGTCGAGTGCTTTCCAGGGAATCTCGTTGGCAGAGCGTGCCCACAGGGTACACTGTGCAATGAGCGAATCGCTCTCGGCATGTTGCCCAATCTCCGCTGCAGGATGCGGCATTTCTCGTTCCCATCCTGTCGCGATCCAGTCTACTGGTCATGCCGAATACTCATCGTCACATCCATGCTCAATGGTGGACCACTTGGGGGTTCTGGCTGCGCGTGCTGGCCCTGAGTTTGCTTTCAAGTCCGGTGCTGTGCGCTCAGGAACGCTTCTCATTGCCGGCACCGTTGAGACTGCGGACCTTCGCGCAGCAACCGGTTGAACAACCGACCACAGCCGCACTGCTTCCGCAAGAGCTGCCAGCGCCGCTCGTGGAAGCACCATTGGAACCAGAAGCGAGTGTGGTGGTGCCGCCGGTCCCGTTGCGGAACGTGACGGAATCGGTCACGCAGCCTTGGTCGGTGGGTGATGCTTGTGCCCCGAACTATTGGATCGTGAGCAGCCGCTGCAGCATCCAGAATATTCACGACTGCGGTCGCTGGGGACTCGATGCCTATCACCGCCAACCCGATGGCCAGATGCAACGGGAAGAGGTCGCACGACTCGCAGCGCAACTGACGCCGGGAATTCCTGTCTGCATCTTTGTGCATGGCAGCTTTGTGAAATGGGAGAGTCAGTGCCGGGAAGCGGAGCAAGCGTATCGAGCGATTCGTAAGAACTGTCCCGGCATGCCTGTGCAGATGATCTTCTACACGTGGCCGAGCGATGGTCCGTACACGTACCTGCTGCCACTAGATGTTGCCGTGCGAGGTGAACGGGCGGACTTCAACGGCTTTCACTTGAACTGGCTCATCTCGCAGTTGCCGCCGGAGTGTCCGGTCTGCCTGATTGGCCACAGTCATGGCACCCGGGCGGTGCTCTCGACGCTGCATCTTGCCGCCGGTGGGGAAATTCAGGGGCACCGTTTCGCGCTCCCGAATCCTCCACGCCGCTATCGTGCGATTCTGGCGGCTGCGGCAATGGACAATGAATGGCTCAATCCCGGACAGCAGTATGACTGTGCCCTCTCTGCGACGGAGTGTCTGCTGCATCTGCGGAATCGTTGCGATTTGCCGTTGGCGTTGTATCCCTTGTCACGCCCTTTTGCGGGGCGAGCGTTGGCGCGAGCAGGGTTCACTCGTCGCGATGTCCGCAAGCTCGGCCCACAGGCGGAGAAGATTCGCGAATGCGATGTGACCGCATACCTCGGCCACGATCACCTGTGGCCGGACTATTTCAGTGAAGTCGACATCGTGAGCCTGATGTCGCCGTACATCTACTTCCAGTAGGACGGCGAACAGGTCCTCGCGAAGTGGCCCCGCCGCATTCAAGATGGCAGCCGTCAGCATGCCGCTCGTCCTTGGTTCTCACAGAGGCACTGAGCCACAGAGACGTGGTCTGTTCCCAGTCTCCAGATGCAAACAGATCGCACCTGCGCCGACTCACATGCCGAATTCGCGTTCCAGCCTCTCTGCGCCTCCGTGAGATGATCGATCCTTGCGCGAAGTTTTGAACGAATGTCTTGGGGCACATGATCGATCAATGCGGTCTAAAAACCAGCGCACATCGACGCCCATCACGACTTGACAAGACAACACTGTCGCTCGGCGTTTTTGGGCGTTTCTGCTCTACTTTGGTGGCACGCAACAGATGACGACCGCCCAGATCTGCCCGACGACCTAGGAATGGTTTACAGCGCGCCACTGCCCGTCAGCACCACGGCGATGGTCCGCACCAGAATCTTGATGTCGTTCCACACGCTGCAGTGCTGCAGGTAGTGCAGATCGTAGGTCACCTTGCGGCGGAAGCCTTCCAGTTCGTTGTCGTAGCCGTTGAGGATCTGGGCGACGCCGGTCAGACCGGGCTTCAGGCCGAGACGGTCCAGGTAGTTCGGGATTTTCCCCGAGAGCTCCGCCATGAACTCAGGACGCTCAGGGCGTGGTCCAACCAGGGACATCTCTCCCTTAAGGACGTTCCACAACTGTGGTAGTTCGTCTAGCCGGGTCTTGCGGAGGAAGCGACCGATCGGCGTGATCCGGGGATCATTTTGTGTTGCGAACTGGGCGCCAAGCTTCTCGGCATCAATCCGCATGGTGCGGAACTTGTAGAGTGTGAAGTGCCGTCCGTAGGTGAACTCGGTACGACGATCGGAGTTTGGATTTCGCCGTTCGCCGACAGGGGGACCAGGAGGTCCATCGTGTCGCGTGCGGCGTTCGCGCCCTGGCTTACGCAGGTTGAGACCCACGCGAGTCTGCTGAAAGATCATCGGTCCACGCGACGTCAACTTAACCGCAATCGCGACGAGCAGCATGACTGGAGCGAGCAGCACCAACGCAGTGGCCGAGACGACAATGTCAAGAACTCGTTTCCCCAGCCGTGTACCCCAGCCGAGACAGTGCAGCGTCTGCCGCTTGATGTTCAGATCCTGATGGTCGAACCACCAGACGTCGGGAATGACCAGCGGATCAGCCGTGACGAACTCGACGACATCTTCGTAGTGGTCGTCTGATCGGTTTTGAGCCGAGGTCATGTTCTGGGGCGGAGGAGACACTGTGGACATGGAAACACGCTTTGCCGTGCTGTTTCAATTCTGGTCGCTGTGATTTGCGACGTTGCTGCAAAGCAACTCGCATCACATCGTATGAGGGGACTGTTGTCAAAAGCTTGCCCCACTCGACCTCGTAAATGGAGAAGATTACGTGGATTGCAGGGGATTTTCATCGACCCGTTACGATTGTGACGACTGCTACTGGGTGTTGCCTTTTCGCAACATTCTGTAAACCGCAGGAGTCTGCTTCGCATGTCGCCAGGAATCCGGATAAACTCTCACCCTCATGCGAATCTGCCCCCAGTGGACACGCCCAGTTCCACTCAAATTCCACTGCCTGTTCGGTGATGTAACCCATGTCTGAATTGAATTTTGAGACACGCTGCGTACACGTGGGAGTCGACAAAGACTCCGCCTACAACAGCTGCATTACCCCGATCTATCCGTCGTCCACGTTCTATTGGGACGATTTGAAGACCCATCGGGGATTCGATTACACACGCAGCGGCAATCCGACCCGCAAGGCGCTGGAAGAGAATCTAACCGCGCTGGAAGGGGGGATTGACTGCCGGGCGACGAGCACGGGGATGTCGGCGATTGCAACGGCGATGTACCTGTTCAAGCCGGGTGACCACATCATCACCGGGCATGACATCTACGGCGGGACATACCGGCTGTTCGCCGATCTGTTGACGAGTCAGGGTTACAAGTTCTCGTTCGTCGATATGGGGAATCCGGAACTTGTTCGGGCGGCGATCACTCCCCAGACCAAGGGGATCTGGATTGAGACGCCGAGCAATCCGTTGCTGAATCTGGTCGATATCGCCGCGATCACCGCGATCGCGCAAGAGCACCAATTGATCTCACTGGCGGACAACACGTTCCTGTCGCCGTACTTGCAGCGGCCCTTCGAATTCGGCGTCGATGTGATCGTGCACTCCACGACGAAGTACCTCAACGGGCATTCCGATGTCGTCGGCGGAGCAGTGATTACCCGGCATCAGGAGCATGCCGATCGAATTTCCTATGTGGTGAACGCCCTCGGACTGGGCTGCTCGCCGTTCGATGCGTGGCTCGTGCTGCGCGGCGTGAAGACGCTAGGGCCACGGATGGAAGCTCACCAGAAGGGAGCCATGGCTCTCGCCCGCATGCTCGATGCGCATCCTGCCGTCGAACGAGTGTACTACCCCGGTCTGGAAACGCATCCCGATCACGAACTGGCGAAGAGACAGCAGCGCGGGTTTGGTGCCATGCTGAGCTTCGACGTGCAGGGGAGCCGTGAGCAGGCAGAGCAGGTGCTCACTGGACTGAAGTTGTTCCAACTGGCCGAGTCGCTCGGCGGCGTGGAGTCCCTGGTCGAGTATCCCGAGACGATGAGTCATGCCTCGATGACTCTCGAAGCCCGGCGAAATGCCGGCATCAGCGAGCGGACGATTCGTGTCTCCGTCGGCATTGAACATCCCGACGATCTGGTCGCAGATATGAAACGCGTGCTGGATGCGTGCCGTTAATCCGGAAGATTCCCAACGGAGATTCCCAAGAGTGGATTGGATGCACCGCAGAGGCATGGAGACCTGATATGGCCCCCGACCCTGCTGCAAATGGGCAGCACTGTCGGTGAGTAACGTACCAGTCTCGTTCTCATGCCTCTCCGTGAATCTGTGGTTCCTTGAGATCATCGGCCCTGCGTGTGCATGGGGACGGGTGTTCAGTGGTGGGTGGTCCCTTGCTTCCGCTTGGAATTCAACGCACATCCCTGCCAACCTGATCCCCATCACGTTGCCGCTCCTGTTCGGTTCTTACAAAGGGCGGAGCCAGTGAGATACTTGTATTTCCCCACGTGAGCTCGCTATGGCGTGCCGGGATCTGCATCATGGGGACTTTGGCTGCCCCACGCATGGCCAATGGGAGTAAAGTGGTCAAGTGTTCACTTTCTGCCGCTTCGGCATTGCCAACTTGGCGGGAACCTGTCAGTATCCGCCGCCGGTTTTTTCCAGGCCGGTGTTGAACAAGTGGAATCCTCGGCAAAGTTTTCCTTTCCTGCCACGATGTGGGTCGTGAACGGAAGGAATGTTGCCGATGATAAGGTCGTGGCTGGAGATATCTCTCACCGGGGTCTCCAAGCCAATGGTTTGGTTTGGGGTTTCGTCGGTGAGCAACAGTCGTCATTGAGGCGGCAACAACGGAGATTGAGCTGCAATGCCCAGTCAAGAAGAGATTTTTGAAAAGGTCCGTGAAGTTCTGGTCGACGCTCTGGGAGTGGACGACGACGAAGTGACCATGTCCGCCACGTTGATTGGCGACTTGGGTGCTGAGTCGATCGACTTCCTCGACATTGTGTTCCAGCTGGACAAGGCATTCGGGATTCAAATTCCCCGCGCGGAACTGTTCCCTGAGAACCTCGCCAACGCCGAAGCCGGCTTCGTGAAAGACGGCAAGGTGACGGACGCCGGTATCGCCGAAATGCGAGCCAAGATGCCACACGCCGATGTCGACAAGTTCGCCGAAGATCCAGCGGTCTCGAACATCGCCGATCTGTTCACCGTGGAAATGATCTGCAAGTTCATCGCTGCCAAGCTCGGCTAATCGCCGCTGGTTGTGAACTCGGATGAAATCAACAGGCCTGGCGTGACAAACGCCGGGCCTGTCGTCTTGTGTGGCCCCTGCATTCTCCATGAACGCTGTAGACGAGCGATGCCTGACCAAACAACGGCACGACACGGTGCTTCTGGCTTCCTGACCCAGTTGTGGACTGTCGTAAAATGGGGGCTGCTGGCGACGGTCGTTTCCGTGGCGCTGCTGATTGGTCTGCTGCGATTAACCACGGCACGTCCGATTCGAACGGTCTCCGTGGAGGGCATGCCGATCGAATCACTTGCTTTTCTGGGCGACTCTCACACCGTGATGGTCAGCGACGGATTGGGAAAGGCGATGCAATTGGACTTGGCAACTGGAGAGAACTCGACACAAGAGCTTGCACCGAGAGTGCGAAACTCGCAGTTTGTCCCCCTTGCCGACGGACGTTTGCTCGTTGGCGTTGGCAAGTCACTTCGGCAGGGAAGCTCTCCCTGGACCACATGGAGTGAACTCCTGGGCACCCAATTCGAGGTTTGGGCGATCGATGCAACACCGGATGGAAGCTCGGTTGCGATTGGGCTGTCGGAGTATGAGTTCGGACTCAATGATCACAAGAAGTCTGGTCAACTGCTGCATTGGAATCCAGGTCAACAGGCTCCCCCGTCACTCTTGCGGGAGTTTGACTCCCCCGTCGTTTCAGTCGCAATGAGTCCCGATGCGAGTTGGATCGCATGTGCCGTCTTGTATTCGAATACACTACATCTCGTCCGTGTCGATGACCCTGAGCAGTCGCTGGAATTTAACATTCCGCCTCAGCAACTCTGCTTCACGCCTGACGGAGCACACCTTTGCATCGCCGGGTCCACAGTGGGCTGCCTGCTTCCCATGGATAACGTGAACAGCGAGACACCGCTGCAAGTTCTACACAAGTATGTGCCGGGAAGCGGCGTTGATATTGGCGCCTGTGCCTGCTCCTCCGACGGACGTCTGGTTGCATTCGCTGGCGTGGCAGGTGAACCGTATTCGTACCGTTCGCTCGCAGTGGCAGAAGTCTACGACATCCAAACCGGGAAGTTGGTCTTTGCTTGCGTGGGCAATCCAGCCACGGACTTGCGCTGGAAGCACATGTGCTATTCCAGTGTTGTCTTCTCGCCCGACGCAACATCGCTCATTGCTGGCAGTCTGCGTGGCGAAATCCAAGAATGGAAACTGCCTGAATCCGTGCAGTAGATCAATGGTGGGGATGGAAGGGGGGGCGCGTCGCCGCTTCTGGCGTTTGATCGCGGAGCGATCAACGACTATCCGCGTCGTTCGCGGATTTTGCGGCTGGCGTCGGCCAGGAACTGTTGTTCTTCGGCGGTCAGACTGTCCTGTCCATCGTCTTGGATCTTTTGCAGCAGTTGGTCCATGCGCGCCTGTTCTCGGGCGGACAGTGGGGATCCGGTCGATGATTCGCCGGGATCGGGATGTCGCACACGCAGGTTCGGTTTGCGCTTCAGCCAGCGGCGGGGATCGAAGAAGGCGAATTGTCC
>JAGQQB010000759.1 GCA_020426425.1 Planctomycetaceae bacterium
TGCCTCGACAAGTTACTTACGGCTGGTGAACCGGCCCCTAAGATCCTGGGCGGAATGAACTACGTGTTCAAGAAGCTCGCCCAGGCCACCGAGATTTCACGACTCGGCACTCCACTCCGAGCGGCAATGAAGGAAGCGGGCATCCAGCAATGGGAAGCGGACCATGCGGAACGCTACCTGAAACGAATTCGCCGCCCGCGCGCGGAACAGATCACAGAACAGCTGGTCCTGGCTGATTCTCGGCTCAAAGGAGGCAGTCGACTGCCTGATCGATTGCAGTTGGAGCAACTTGTGCTGTGGCTGATGGGAGCGGTGTGATAGGGAAATTCGAAATCCGAAGCACGAAATTCGAAACAATTTCAAAATCCGAAGGCCCGAAACTCGCTTTGTACACGGGGTGGTCAGGCATCTTGATGCCCCAGATCGTTTTCGATTTTGGGCTTCTGATTTGTTTCGGATTTCGGATTTCGTGCTTCGAATTTCCTGCCTCAGCCCCCCTCTCCGCAGTGCTCCAATGCCACCTGCTTCAGCGCCCGGAGGTCCAGTTTGCCCGTCCCCAGGATCGGGATCTCCGGCACCTGCACGAAGCAGTTGGACGACGGCAGCCACAGCTTCGGAACGCCGGTGGCAGCCAATCGCTTGATCAGGTCTTCGATGGTGCAGGGGAGATCGCGGTAGACGACGACGAGGCGTTCGCCACGGGACGAATCTGGCACTGCGGTGACCGCGAGGCGTATCGTGGC
>JAGQQB010000760.1 GCA_020426425.1 Planctomycetaceae bacterium
CAGGGAGGAAGACCGAGTTGCTGATGCGTCCCGAAACCACGCTGGTCGGGCGACAGCCACACGGCCAATCCGAAACCAGCGAGCAGGAAGACGCTCATGACCGCCAGCACCAGTTGGTGCGACGGACGCAGCGGGAATCCTGCGGAAAACCAGTTTCGCATCACAAGTTCTCTTAAGTCCCCAGCCCTGTTGGCCGCAACGTCAGTCCTCCTGGCAGAAGGGGGTCCCGTCCGGCAACGGCAGTTTGTGCTGAAATCGCCTGCATTCTGACGTCTCCGCAGGCGGCAATCCAGTAGCAGGCACTCTCCGAGTGCCGTCCGCACTGCTCACGGCGTCCAAGCGTGCGATCACCCGCCAGCTGCGGAACCAGCTTCGTTGACATCGCAGGATTCGACCTGCTTTGACCGACCGGCGCCGCTTGTATGATCAGCGTCATCTCTGTTGCGGACGGCACTCGGAGAGTGCCTGCTACGGGTGGTCGGACTATACTGGCGTCCAGTCAGCATGCCCCTGTTCTGATCCCTACCGGAAACGCATCCCATGTTCCCAACCCGTCGCGAATTGCTTCAACAGGTTTCCGCCGCCAGTCTGCTCGCCGCTCTACCCGGCACCGCGCCGGGACAGAACGACGCCTCCAAGCCGCGGATCAAAGTCGGGCAGATTGGTGTCGGTCATGCCCACGCCAGCAAACTTTCGGTCTACCGCAGTTCGCCCGACTACGAAGTGG
>JAGQQB010000761.1 GCA_020426425.1 Planctomycetaceae bacterium
TATCGCAGTAAACTCCTTACGTGGTTGTCGGACCCGGATCACAAGGCCATGCATGATGCGTTGCGCCAGTTCCTGCAGACGAATCACCCACATCTAATGCACGCGAGAGGATACTCCGGTGCGATAATTCGCAACCGCTATTCGTGGCAACAGTCGAGTAGCGACTGTCTTGAGAGTCAAGTGGTTTGTTGTGTTGTTTTCCAGGCTTGTTGTTCTCGGACCATGACGTTGAGGATGGTGATCAGTTTTCGCATGGAGGCGATGAGGGCGACCATTTTCGGCTTTCCGTCGGCGACGAGTCGTTCGTAGTCGAGTAGGGCCGGTGGTACCGGCCGATCGCTGGTGAGGAGGGACGTCATCCGATGCATGGGGGATTCATGACCAGTGACGCAGGCCTGATCGCAAGTGCCGCATACAATCGAAGCGAGGCCGGTACCACCGGCCCTACTAGCTACTTGCATTCACTGCAACAGAGGAGACTTTCAGGAACGCGGCTGCAATACTGGCAGCTGGGCTCTTGATTCCGATGGATGAGTCGGATTGAAGGGACAAGTGTGTCAACCTAGCCAGCTTGATGCGACTTTCCCCGTCGAGCCATCCATCCAACACGGCACACGTGGTTGTTGGCGAGGTAGGACACTTGCCTGGGCCACGTTCCAGTATAAGCTGGGATCCATTCTCGCTAATCGGTGGTTCTGCGGCTTGGCCTCAAT
>JAGQQB010000762.1 GCA_020426425.1 Planctomycetaceae bacterium
TCCGTTCTGAAGGAACGTTTCCCGAATTACTGGTCACAGATCGATCCCGCTGAACCGATCTGGCAGCCACGTTACTACGGATTCAACATCTGGTCGCGGAGCAAGGTGGAGGAGAAGCTGGACTACATGCACATGAACCCTGTGCGGGCCGGTTTGGTGGAACGAGCCGAGGACTGGCCGTGGAGTTCGGCCCGGTGGTATCTTGAACGACTACCAGTCGGACTGCCGATTCAATGGCCACCCGGGTTGGAGGCCGATGACGAATTTGCCGTCGACCTGTACCGCCCTGAACGGGCGGTCGGGCCACCCCGCGCGATGAGAATCGCAATGATGGCGATGATCACCAGGATTTCGATGAGACTCAGACCCCGTCGCCGTGTGGGTGACGAAACACTTGCTTGTTGACCACCACCAGTGGACATGACCACCCCGCTCGCTCGACCGAATTCCATCCACACAATTCGCCGACATCATCCGCTGTGTCAGTGCGCACGTCTAGCGGACGCGCTCGCACGCCCCCATCAATACGCGGCGACCTCGAATCTATTAGACAGATTCGCTGCAACGAGGGCGGAATTCCGGACAATCGTCCATACTGGAACCTCTCAGCGATCTCAGCGCCTCTGCGCGAGCCCCCTTGCCTCAGGAAATCTCTCGCAGTGCGCAGGGAGCGCAGAGATTTGTGTTCTTGTCCGTGGTACGACAGC
>JAGQQB010000763.1 GCA_020426425.1 Planctomycetaceae bacterium
CACAGTCGCGGCCATCCCCCCTGATGCCGAAGCCCAGGTTTCCAACAAATTCCAACCAGATTCCGACCTGCCCCGTTGTGACGGGGATTCATGGCCAAATATTGTGATCCAGGGAATGAGACCTCCGCTTTTAAAGGGCAAATGGGTACAAGTGCTCAGATTGCTCTTCGGACTGATCTATTCTAGCTTCGCGGCGAATCGTCCGGTCTTGTTGTGACCGGCCTATTCCTTACGAGGGACAGCGGTTCCCGGCCTACGGGCCCGACCTCCCGACAACACTGAAGCCGTTTAACAACGACACCCAGGGGAAGGACCTTCAAACATGAGCATGTTGCAGGAATTCAAAGAATTCGCCATGCGCGGCAACGTGGTCGACATGGCAGTGGGCATTATCATCGGCGGCGCGTTCGGCAAGATCGTCTCGTCACTGGTGGGTGACGTGATCATGCCAGCGATTGGTGCGGTCACGGGCGGCACGACGTTCACCGACATGTTCGTCTGGCTGGGCGAAGGGGACGCTCCGGCGACGCTGGCCGCCGCCAAAGAAAGCGGTCAGGCGTACATTGGCTACGGGTCCTTCATCCAAACGACCGTCGACTTCCTGATCATCGCCATGGCCATCTTCGCCATGATCAAGATCATGAACAGGGCGCAGGAACTCGCCGCGAAGAAGGAAGAAGAAGCCCCAGCCGCTTCGCCTGA
>JAGQQB010000764.1 GCA_020426425.1 Planctomycetaceae bacterium
TCTTTACGACCGGCCTGATCGTCGCTCAGGGCGCCCCGCAAGATGACACTGCGGACTTTGATGGTGATTCCGCGACCGACAAGTTCATTGTCCTGTCCTGGGCGGACCTGTTCGGTAACTGGCCAAACACCGGACTGCCAGTGACCCTGTTCACTGCCAACTTCACAACGGCGGGAGACTTCGCCGATTCCACAGATGTCAATTTCTCGGCCTCGTCGACTCACGTGGGTTACGTATTCCAGTCCACCTCGGCGACGATTGACGCTCCAGTGTTCGTGGGGAGTGACCTGATCGGCATCGACTTTGGCGGCGGTGCGATTCCGAACAATTGGAACACGGTTAACAGCACAACGACAGATTTCACCCTCACCAATCTCATCGACGAATTCGGGAACGGCACCGGTATCAATGCGGCCGTGAACTTCGATTCCTCGCCCGGCTTCTATTCCGGCTTTACCCCGAATGCCGGGACGATTCCGACACACAGTCAGTCACTCGCCGGTCTGGAACGCGTGTACACCGATAGCGGCAACATTGAAGTCACGTTCCGGAACCTCGTGCCGGGCCGTGAGTACGAAATCTTCGTCTTCGGCGGAGACGTCGATGCGAACTCCCAGCGGGTCATCATCACCGGCGACTCCGAGCAAACATTCACTCAGACGCACGGCGCCAACGAACTCGCCATCAATCAGAACGTC
>JAGQQB010000765.1 GCA_020426425.1 Planctomycetaceae bacterium
GTCTGGAGAGCGGGCTAAACTCCGTCCGCACCAAAGGGCTTTGCGTTCGCCCAACCTGATCGTCTCCCAACCGACTGCTGCACCCCAACCAACCGACCATGTCCGAACCGACTCGCGATCTCCTGGAAACGTTTGAGAACCCGTACCCTCAGCGTCCCTACGTGATCGACACGATCTGCCCCGAGTTCACCTCACTGTGTCCCATGACCGGGCAGCCGGACTTCGGCGAAATCACCATCAGCTACATCCCGGACCAGCTTTGCTTCGAGCTGAAGTCACTCAAGATGTACCTGCAGCAGTACCGCAATCACGGGGCCTTCTACGAACGGGTGACCAACACCATCCTGGACGACCTCGTCGCCGCGACTCACCCCCGCTGGATGCAAATCACCGCCGCCTTCACCCCCCGCGGCGGCATTCGGACAACGGTGATTGTGGAGCATGGGACGAGGCCGTAGCAGCGATGACTTCATGAAAGCACCCTGGCACTATGAATACCGTCGCGAGGTGCGGCAGTTCGCGCGGTGGATGTGGTGGAAACTGCTCGGCGTTTTTGCGGTCCTGTGGTCCGCATTCGCTTGGCTTCTGTTTCCGCAGGAGGGTCAGGGGTTTGCCATCTGTATTTCAGCCTTCTTCATTGCGGGACTGCTCGCCGCGTTTCTCTGGCGGCAAGAGCTGTTGCAGATGCAG
>JAGQQB010000766.1 GCA_020426425.1 Planctomycetaceae bacterium
CCAACTGTGAAGCAGGCAATCGCGTCGGGCTGATAGATCCCAAAGACCGGCCACTGTTGGATTTGACAAGCATCGTCCTTGTCACTGGCATCGAAACCGTTACCCGCACGACGATGGTCCTTGAACCCCAGTCCTGTCAGTCGAGTCACCTTCTTCTGTTCGAGATCTACTATCGCCAGAGCGTTATTCTCCTGACAGACGACCCACGCAGTTCGCGAATCGGGGGCGATGGCGATGTATTCCGGCTCCAGATCCTGAGCCACACTAGCATTGGGGCCATAGATGCGAATGCTGCCGTCAAGTTCGTCCCGCTGATCATTCCAAGCCTCGAAGCCGAGGGTGAAGACATGGTCCTGCCGGAGCGAGCCGACATCGACGGACATGTCGATCTGACTGATGGTTCCCGCCGCGTCGAACGAATAGTCAGCCAACGGCTCTCCCTCGTTGGCCACGAGCAACCAATGCCCATCCGGTGTGAATTTGAGCATGTCTGGCTCGTAGCCGACTTCTAGTGTCTTCAGTCGATCCCCAGACGTTGACAGAAATACCACCCGACCAGTCTGATCGCGTGATAAAGATGCGACGCAAGTCGCCACAACCCCATTCCGTACCGCGACGGAATTCGGCTTACCGTACTCGCTCACGTCAACGCGCCGCACAAGTTCTGGGCGACTGGGATCGACAAT
>JAGQQB010000767.1 GCA_020426425.1 Planctomycetaceae bacterium
TTCTCTCTGAAGCGACGCGGTGGGCTGTTGTCCCAGTTTTGTTGCGAGCGCGTAGCACAACAGGAGATTGGCCTCACCCGTCCGGGCATGGTCTGGATAGGCCTCGACCAGTTGGCGGAAACTGGTTGCCGCAGCGGCGGCATTGCCCGACTGCAATTGAATCGAGCCTCGGGTGAGCGCGAACTCGACCGCGTCATCGGGGCGTTGGAGCTCGTGCGCCAGTCGTGTGGCCTCAGAGAACTGCTGAATTGCCCTCGACAAATCCCCCTGCTGATATGACGCTTGTCCGGCCAAGACGAGTTCGGCGAGTGCGGCACCGTACTTCCATTGCATCTCTGCGACTTGCGACTGCCGCTGCGCCCAGCGATGCCAATGTCCGGGGATGAGGGCCAGTTCCTGCTGGGCCTGTTCCAGCAGATCGGCCTGCAGTTGGGGCTGCTGTCGACTGCCAGCGATGGCGGCTGCGGTGCAGAGAATCTGCACCAGCACTGCCCGTTGTTCCGGAGAGGGGTTGGTTTCTTTCCGCAGTCGTGTGAGTGCGGCATCGTACTGTTGCTGGCTCAGTTCCAGTCGCGCATGTTCGGCGGCGACGCGGTGCAGGTATTCTGCTGGTGCCGACAGTCCTGCAAGAGAATTCAGCAGCACTGCAGCCTTGTCCGGATCCTGCTGCAGCCGGGCGATGTG
>JAGQQB010000768.1 GCA_020426425.1 Planctomycetaceae bacterium
TACGTTCAAGGCGTCTGGTGCCTGCGGGGAGACCAACGTGGTCTCCGCTCGCATCACGCTGGAACAATGCAATCTGGCGGATGAGAACCCCAAACTGGCCACGGCGGACGAAACGCAGCGGGAGTTCTTCCGCACGCTTGGTCAAGGCCTCTGGACTCCGCCAGTGGCCTGAAGTAGCCGTCGCCCATTTCGCACCATCGATCGAAACAAATCGCAACATCTAAGGAACTTCACATGAAACTGGCAGGACGAGTAGCACTGGTGACCGGCGGCAGCCGAGGGATTGGCAAGGCGGTTGTGGAAGGCCTGGCCCGTGAAGGGGCCAAGGTCGCCTTTGTGTATCGCTCTAGTAAGGAGTCGGCTGATCAACTGGTCGCCGATCTGGCGCTCGATCAGCATGAAGCCATCGGTATTCAGGCTGACGTCGCGAACGTCGAAGAAGCGAACAAGGCCGTCGAACAGGTGGTCGAGAAGTGGGGCCAGATCGACATTCTCGTGAACAACGCGGGGATCATTCGTGATGGTCTGCTGGCCGCGATGGAACCAGACGCCTGGACTGCTGTCATTAACACCAACCTGAACAGCTGCTACAACTTTTGTCATGCGGTCATGCGGCCGATGATGTCCAAGCGGTACGGCCGGATCATCAACATCTCCAGCGTTGCCGCCGAGTTCGGCAATCAG
>JAGQQB010000076.1 GCA_020426425.1 Planctomycetaceae bacterium
CAAGGGGCAGTACATTCGCAATGCAAATGTCGAGGAAATTGAGTTTAAGGTCGATGGTCCTGGCAGCCTGGAGAACGGCAAGTACACCATTGGGCACGACCAGGCAGAACAGGCGGCTGTCGCAATTGAAGCCAAGGTCGGTGATCTCAGCGGCAAGGCCCGCATTCGAGTCATTCCTGATCTCCCCTGGGCCTACAACTTTGATGACGGCGTCATCCCTGTGACCTGGGTTGGTGTACGGTATCGACATGTCGGTCTCGACTTCGATTTGATGAGTAAGCTGCGGAGTGAAGACCCACAGGCAGCGAACTTGTACATCTACCTGCACACTGCGTTCACGAATTTCGGTCCCGCCGACAAGACCTTCGCAGACACAACACCTAAGCAGGATTGGACGACTCTGTTGCGCTACCTTGGACTGGCAGATGGCGAGGAAAAGCCCAAAACCGTCGAAGAGGCGGAAGCGAAACTTGGCCCATCACTACAGAAGCTCGTCGATGAGAAGGTTCTGAAGTCGGTCGCCTGGTCCACCTGGGATCGTCCGACGGGTGAAGGAGAAGCGACGGTTCCGGAACCGAAACTCGTGGTTGCCAAGGGTGAACGCAAGGTCGACGGCAACGGCGTACTCTGCAAGATCACCACCATTCCACTGGGCACCCGCAGTCAAGGTTGGTTGGGGCATCCTGACTTCCATGACTATACAGTGCAATCGGACGTCTATTGCCTGAAGCGTGACGAGAAGATGCCAGACATCGGGATCGTGGCCCAGCGGTACACGCTCGATATGATGGGCGCTTCCCAGAAGCTGCAAATCCGCTCCTGGACGCCGCAGCTAAATCGCTTTTCGGTCGACGTTCCATTCACCTGGGAACCAGAAACCTGGTACACGATGAAGTTCGAAACCTCGACATCCGGGGGCCGGGCGGTTCTGCGTGGCAAGGTCTGGAAGAAGGGCGAAGCCGAACCCGAAGAATGGACGGTGACCGGGGAAGACGAACTGGGGAACACTCAAGGAAGTCCCGGCTTCTTCGGTAACGCCAAGGATGCCGAGATCTTCTACGACAACCTCACCATTACGCCGAATCAGTAGTTGGCGTTTGTCGCCCGCTACTGTTTTGTCGACCCCACCTGTCACGTTTGTTGATCCTGGGTCGCGCGCAAGCGTCTCCCTGCGTTCAACAGTCACTCGATCACACCATTGCAACGCTCCGTGAATTCTGGATGCGGTCCTGTTCCCGGAAACGACACGTTGTCATCAAGGATAGACTCAATGATTCGCAACCGACTTTTGCCCGGCTTGATGTTGACCGGACTGTTCCTGGGTGGGGTGCTGTGCATCCGGCCCGCTCAATCAGATGATGCCGCTGCGGCGACGGATCCCACCGCCGACGCGCTGGCGGCGATTAAGGAACTTGAGGTGGGCGAAGGGGATTGGCCGCAATGGGGCGGTTGGCCACACAAGAACAACACTCCGCAGGGAACGAACATCCCCACGGAATGGGATGTCGATTCCGGCGAGAACATTCTGTGGTCGGCCCCGCTCGGTTCCCAGACGTACGGCAACGTCTCTGTCGCCAACGGCAAGGTCTACGTCGGCACGAATAACCATCACGCCTATCTGTCCCGCTTTCCCAAGGATGTCGACTTGGGCGTGCTGCTTTGCTTCAACGCCGAAGATGGCAAGTTCCTGTGGCAGCATTCCAGCCAGAAGCTCCCGACCGGTCGCGTGCATGACTGGCCAGATCAGGGGATCTGCTGTTCGCCATTCTGCGATGGCGAACGGGTGTGGTACGTGACCAGTCGCGGCGAAGTCGCCTGTTTGGATGCCAACGGCTTTCACGATGGCGAAAACGATGGCCCCTACACTGCCGAAGACAACGAGAACAAGGACGAAGCGGACATCATCTGGAAGTTCGACATGATGGGCGAACTCGACGTGTCGCAGCACAACATGTGCAGCTGCTCGATCTGCTGCGTCGGTGATGTGCTGTACGTGAACACTTCGAATGGCGTCGATGAATCGCACATCAACATCCCCGCTCCCAACGCCGCCAGCTTCTTCGCAATGAACCGCGACACCGGCAAAGTGCTGTGGTCCGACAAGTCCCCAGGGTTGAACATTCTGCACGGTCAATGGTCTTCGCCGGCCTATGCCGTGCTGGGCGGACAGGCACAGGTGCTGTTTGGCGGTGGCGATGGCTGGTTGTACAGCTTCGATCCCGCTGGTGATGGCAACGGCAATGCCAAGTTGCTGTGGAAGTGCGATTGCAATCCCAAGTCCGCCAAGTATTCGGTCAGTGGTCGCAGTGAACGCAATCACCTCATCGGAACGCCTGTCATCTATAACGGCCTCGTGTACATCGGCGTCGGTGAAGACCCCGAGCACGGCGAAGGGAATGGCCACCTGTGGTGCATCGATCCGACCAAACAGGGCGATGTGAGTCCGACCATCGCAGTCGACAAAGATGGCAACCCGATTGAAGATCCCAAAGACGGGACTCGTCGACTGCAGGCGATTAACGAAGATGCTGGCGAGAAGGCGATCGAGAATCCGAACTCCGCCATTGTCTGGCACTTCACCGGAGATGACACCGACGAAAGCGGTGGCGAACTCGACTTTGAAGAGGAAATGCACCGCACGTGCGGGACCGTCGCGATTAAGGATGACATTCTTTACGTTGCTGACTTCTCCGGCATCTTCCACTGCCTCGATGCCAAGACCGGCAAGGCGTACTGGCATTACGACATGTTCTCCGCCGCGTGGGGTTCCCCCTGCATCGTGGAAGGGAAGGTCTACGTCGGTGATGAAGACGGCGACATTGCCATCTTCGAGCACAACAAGGAGATGAAGCAGATCGCCGAAGTGAACTGCGGCAACTCGGTCTACAGCACGCCGATTGTGGCCAACAACGTGCTGTACATCAGCAACAAGTCGACCCTGTTCGCAATCGGCAGCAAGTAGGCGGAGGGCGATCAGCTGTCGGCTGTCAGCTAATTTGGAGTCATCGTGGCCGTTGGTTGCTGGCGTTTTGCCATCAACTGACGGCCACGATCATTTACCAAGGTTCCAACGGCCACCGAACCCGCTCACACGTCATCGCGGACAGCGAATCGCCAACGGCTGACAGCCGATCGCTGACCGCCGCTCACACTTCGTGGTGTTCGCCATCTTCCTGGTAAACCACCTTGTATAGATCGCGGCGGCGGTCGTTCCAGTTCTGGACGCTGCCGCTTTCTTTATGCCGTCGCAGTTGTTCGACATCGACATCATGGATGATGATCGTTTCAATGTTGGCGTTGCACTCTGCGGCAATGGCATCGCGGGCGAATTCCGCATCCGCCGGAGTGAAAATCGCCGACTGGGCATAGTGGATATCGCTGTTCTCGACAAACGGGAGATTGCCGGTGCAACCAGCGACAGCCACATAGACATGATTCTCCACGCAGCGGGCGAGAGCGCAGTGACGGACGCGCAGGTATCCAGCCCTCGTGTCGGTATTGAACGGGACGAAGATCACCTGAGCACCTTTCTGTGCGGCGATACGGACCAGTTCGGGGAACTCAATGTCGTAACAGATGAAAATCGCGATGCGTCCGCAATCTGTGTCGAACACATTCACTCGGCGTCCTGGAGTCACCCCCCACCACTTGCGTTCACTCGGGGTGATGTGGATTTTCTCCTGCTTCTCCAGGGTCCCATCCCGGCGGAACAAATAGGCGACGTTGTACAGGTACCCCTCTTCCACGACGAATTGCGAGCCGCCGATAATGTTGATGTCGTACTTCACCGCCATTTCGGTGTGAAAGTCGAGGTATTGCGGCGTGAATTCGGCGAGTTTTCGCGCCGCCTGACCGGGACGCATGTCCGCTACACAGGAGAGGAGTTGGGTGGTATGCAGTTCCGGGAACAGGATGAAGTCGCTCTTGTATTCACTCGCGGTGTCGATGAAGAACTCGCACTGCCGTGCGAAGTCGTCGAACGCGTCAATGGTCCGCATTTCATACTGCACCACTGCCAGACGCACAGGTTCCGTCGTGTGACCGTATCGTCGTTTGGCCCCCTGACGGTATTCGAGGTTGAGCCATTCCAGATAGGTGGCGTAGCCACAGCTGGCCTGATCGCTGGGAAAGTAATTGGGGATCAGCCCCTGCAGCGCGAACCCGTTCGCCAACTGTGCGGTCAGCACCTGGTCGTACAGAGTCTTGTCGATCACATCTTCCACGTATTCACGGGCGGTCATCGTGTCCGCCTTGAGATGGTAGCCTGGAATGCGCCCCGCAATGATGATGCGGGCCAGATTCCGGCTGCGGCACAATTCCTTGCGGGCATCGTACAGCCGGCGTGAAAGTTTCATCCCACGAAACTCGGGATGCACCATGATTTCGATGCCGTACAGCGTGTCCCCTTTACGGTCGTGATTACGGATGTAACCGTTGTCGGCTACCTTCTTCCAGTCATGCCAGGAGAGCTGCGGGTCAAACGACAAGATCAAGCTGCTGGACGAGGCCGCCAACCGCCCGTCGATCTCCACGCACAGTTGACCTTCAGGAAAGGTCTCGATCTGGCTTTGAATCTGGTCCCGCTGCCAGGGCGCCATGCCAGGGAAGCAGAGTTGCTGCATTTCGACGAGCGCCTCGAAGTCGTCCATCGTCAGGCGACGAACAATGGTCTTCCACTCGTAGTCCTTAAGATCGATCGCATCCATTACGTGTCCGGC
This sequence comes from Planctomycetaceae bacterium, assembly GCA_020426425.1. Taxonomy (GTDB): domain Bacteria; phylum Planctomycetota; class Planctomycetia; order Planctomycetales; family Planctomycetaceae; genus JACKHO01. Next base: position 4,719 of record JAGQQB010000076.1, read on the forward strand.
TCCGGTTCAGGTGTGGTGCAGTCTATCGCGATTCACTCCACAACGAACAGTGACTCGACCGCCGGTTGCCGGAACGTCCACCGCAGTCGCTGCATTAAGCCGCAATCCTGGCGAGCAGCGCGGCGGGATAATCGGCGCAATCGGGATGGTCGAATGTTGCGGGAAGTCAACAAGTCGTTTCGTTTCACCACACAGATGAATCGCTCGGTCGATCCCAGGAACCCAAGCTAGCGTTGTTCGCCAGGAGAATTCGTCCCACGAGTCGTCTTCTCAATATCCCCCGAAATGTCATGAAACCCCACAACTCCCTTTGGCAGAGGCTCTCGCCGGTAACGCGAACAGCCATCCTGCTCTGTCTGTCGCAGGCGCTCACGCTAGCGTTGGGGCTGTGGATTCGCGAACGCTTTCTGACCTCCATGCTTGAGGCACTTCGTGAGTCTGGACACGCCCTCGATACCACGACTACGGCCATCCTCAACGTGATGACGTACCTGTGGATCTGCGGGATGCAGGGTGCGCCAGCCTGGATGATCCTGCACCACGGTCACAAGAGTGAATCCGACAAGATCCGCGGTCAGCGCGAAGACAGCCTCACAACTGCCCGCGAACTGGTCCGAACACGCGACGCGGTCATCTTTGGACTCGCGAAACTCTCCGAATCTCGTGATCCAGAAACTGGTCGCCACCTGGAACGCATCAGCCTGTACTCGACGAAGCTTGCTTCGGCTCTGCGGAGTTATCCCGAGTATCGTAAGATCATCACGCCCACGTTCATTCGCACGATCGGCGTGAGTTCCGTGCTGCACGACATCGGCAAAGTTGGTGTCTCAGATGCTGTGCTGCTCAAGCGGGGCAAACTGACCCCCGCTGAGCGTGAACACATTGAATCTCATGCCCGGATCGGGGCCGACTGTCTGCACGATATCGAGCGTCAACTTGGCGACTCGGAATTCCTGCGGATGGCCAAAGAGATCGCGCTGTCGCACCATGAATGGTGGGATGGGACTGGCTATCCGCAAGGGCTTGAAGGGGAGCAGATTCCGCTGGCCGCGCGCATTGTCGCCATTGCCGACGTGTACGACGCCCTGTCGACACACCGCAGCTATAAGGAAGCGTTTCCCCATCAGGAATGTGTGGATCACATTCGCGAAGGGGCAGGAACGCATTTCGACCCAGGACTGGTCAATGTCTTTCTGCAGATTGAAGGGGACTTCCGTCTCATTGCCCGCCGCTTCGCGGCCAATTCCGATCATCGTGATCGGCTCACGCGGACCGAGGAGGAGATCCTCTCGTCCATTCTGGATCAACACGCACCTGAGCACGTCTCCATCGAGAGTGCCGCCGGCTAGTTCGAGGAATCTCATGAGCACAAACACCAATAAAAACTTCAACGAACGTCAGCTGGAGATCTTGCTGATCCTCATCACGCTGGCCATGGCGAGCGTGCTGCACTACCTGGAAACATCGCAGGTGGTGATCCTGAATCTGTTCTTCCTGCCAGTGATCATGGCTGGATTCTTTCTGGGCCGATATCGCGCTGGCATCCTCGCGTTCTTCTCAGTCATTTCGGCGACGGTTGTCATCGCCCTCGATGTCAACCGCTTCGCGTTCGAGCAGAACCCTCTGATGGTCGTGCTGTCCGTCATGATCTGGGGGGCGGTGCTCGGCATGGCCGCGTTGCTCGTCGGGACGCTGTGCGATGACCGCAACGCCCGTGCGCTCGAAGCACACGAAGCACATGTCGGGGTGGTCGAGGTCCTGGCTCGATATCTGCGATCTGCCGACTCCCGGCTGCACACCCAGGCGATGCGAATTGTGCAACTGTGCGAACGGGTCGCCAATCGGCTGCGTCTGTCACGCCGCGAAGTTGATGACTTGCGAGTTGCTGCCATGCTCATGGACGTCGAGAACATCGAAATCACGGCACGCGTCATTCGTAAGGCTGTCGGCCACATCGATGGCGACGAACTCTCTCCTGCAACAATTCATGGTTCCGAACTTGCCCAGTCGCTTCGCAGCGTGCTGTCCGGTGCTTCGCCACTCATTCTCGGTCAGAACAGCGGTGAGGAACTGCCGATCGCTGGCCGCATTCTAAAAACGGTCCGATCCTTCGTGGAACTCGAAGCGGTTGCGGGTCCAGAAGAGTCGGCAGTCGAATTCGCGCTGGACGTGATGCGACAGGATCCCAATCGCGATGCCTTCATTCTCGATGTCCTCGACGAACTCCTGAACGAACAGAATGAGGACGTTCCGACTGAGAAACCACAACTGGCCACCATCAGCTGATTCACGTCAAACAACACAAGCAGTCCAATTGAGCGTCGCGTGCCTCGGGGGAAACTCGACAAGCCGCGACGCTCTTCGGTTTTGTGGGCCGAGGTTGTTGCCACGATATACGTGGCAACCAATCTGTCCGTGTCGGACAGTTCGAACCGCAGTGAGCTAAGACCAAGAAGGCACGACGACGACATGCATCGATAGCCCAAGGGACCGGTCGTGAAACCGGCTCTAGAAGAAAATCCTGGGGAGTGGCGGCTGACGGGGATTCTCGAGCCAGACCACGTTCTGGCTCGCCTGTCCGGCGATCAGCAAATCGAGGTCGTTGTCGCCATCCATATCGATCGCCCGGATGTCGTACGCTGCCTGCTGGGTCGCGATAATGTGCTTCGTGAAATTACCGCGCCCGTCGTTCTCGAACCACGCAGCGAGTTCGCTTTCATACGCACAGGTCGCGGCGTCGAGATCACCATCCCGATCGAGATCGGCGACCTGGAGACAGTGCGGACTGAGTAGCGTGTCGTCGATTTCATGCACCGTCCAACTTGGATTCTCATACCACAGCAACCCGCGACCATGACCGCGCGAAGCGAGCAGATCGACCTTGCCGTCGCCATTCAAATCGCCAGGATGCATGTTCGTCGCGCCGGGCTGCGGTCCAGGGAGTTCATGCTTACGAAACACCTGTCGCGGATCTTCCGGGGCTTCCCACCAGGCGAACCACTCACCGAGTCCCGATTCGTCCTGGGGGCCCCCTTTGGCAGCGAGCGTGAGGTCGGCCCGGCCATCGCCGTTGATGTCACCGATGCCAAGATAATGACTTAACCCGGGGGCATCATGGTCGGCAAAGATGTGCCGCGGCCAGGGCTGGTCCTGTCGAGGATCATCAGGCACTTCCAACCACGCGGCGGAGTTCGCGAACGGACCGGTCGGTTGACCGCTATTGGCAATCAGATCGAGCTGTCCATCGCCATCGACATCCCCTTTAAGCAAGCCGTGGATGCCGTTGAGTTGGTCGTCGATGACGTGCGGTACCCAGCGCTCAGTGAGCGGGTTCGCTGGGCGTTCGAACCACACAATCAACCCGGGACTGTACCGGGCACCAATAAAGTCTGGATCCCCATCGCGATCGACATCGAATGTTTCGCCGTGAATGAAGTTGTACTCGGGAGTTTCATCGATGATGACTTCCCGCCAGTCCGGTGCGACGAACAACCGCGTCTTGCCACCACTGTTGCAGATGACATCCACACGGACGTCGCCAGTGTAATCTGCGGCGACGGCGACATTGGTCCGAGCGCCGGTGTACACCACATGCTTCAGCCACAGATCCTCTGCGTGTGACACACCGCAGAGGCTCACAAGAACGAGTCCCAGCGTCGTCCCGCACGCAAGCCATCGGGAACACACTTCCTGTCGCAAAGGACCTGTCAGGCGTGTGGCAGCTGAGAATCTACCCGCTGCCTGTCTTGGACCACACAACGCACCATGGGACAGGGGACTGACGTCCCCCGCTCGCCCTAGTCTTGTCTCAACTGCCGCACGCCTAAGCATACTCTCACCTCTCACCCATCTCCTAACTCCCAACTCCTAACTCCTCACCACCTACGCTTGCGGCTCCGTCATGCTCATCGGATCGAGCGCCGCATTGAGCACATCAGGCGGCAGAATGTTCTGCTCGGTGCAGAGTTCGCGAATCGTCTTGCCGGACTTGAAGGCTTCCTTCGCGAGTGCCGAGGCCTTTTCGTAGCCGATGTGCGGATTCAGGCTCGTCACCATCGACAGGCTCTTCTCGACGGAAGCGACACACGCCTCTTCATTCGCTTCCATTTCTTCGGCACAGAACTCGACGAAGGCGTTCGTCACGTTCGCCAGCAGCATGATGCTTTCGAGCGTCGTCTGCCCCATCACCGGCATCATGATGTTGAGCTGGAACTGACCGCCGCCAGCGCCACTGATCGTCAGGCAGCCATCATTCCCAATCACCCGGGCGGCGACTTGCATCATGCTTTCGCACATCACCGGATTCACCTTGCCGGGCATGATGGAACTTCCTGGCTGACGATCAGGCAGTTTCACTTCGTAGAATCCGCAACGCGGACCTGAGCCGAGCCAACGAATGTTGTTCGAGACGTTAAACAGTGTCGACGCAATTGCTTTCAGTTGGCCGTGGCACTCCACAAGACCATCCCGCTGGGCATTCGCCTCGAAGTGATTCGCCGCTTCCACAAACGCGATGCCAGTTTCCTTGGCGAGCACTTGAGCGACGCGCCCTCCAAACTCAGGATGCGTATTAATCCCGCTGCCGACTGCCGTGCCGCCCACAGGCAGTTCCAGTACCGCCTCCAGGGCACGTTCCGCGCGACCGAGTGAAAGCTCCAACTGCCGCGCGAACCCGCCGAACTCCTGACCCAGTCGCAGCGGCGTCGCATCGGCCAGATGCGTGCGACCAATCTTGATGATCTGATCCCACTCGTTCGCTTTCGCCGCCAGCACCTGTTGGAAGCGCTGCAGCGCTGGGATCAACTGCGTCCGAATGCTGGACGCCACCGCCACATGAATAGCGGTTGGGAACGTATCGTTCGTGCTCTGTCCCATGTTGACGTGATCATTCGGATGGATCGGCTTCTGCATCGCGAACCGATCACCCTGCATCAATTCAATCGCCCGATTGGCGATCACTTCATTGCAGTTCATGTTGCTCGACGTGCCTGAACCGGTCTGGAAGACGTCGATCGGAAACTCGCCATCGAACTTTCCGGCAGCTACTTCACGAGCGGCATTGAGCAGAGCGTCGACCTGAGCATCACTCAGCGGGTTCTTGCCAGTCCCGGTCAGCTTGCCGAGATCCCGGTTGGCGGTCGCACACGCGAGCTTCACGAGTCCCATCGCGTGAATCAATTCCGTATGCAACGGCCAGCCGCTCACCGGGAAGTTTTCGACAGCCCGCTGTGTCTGCGCGCCGTAGTATGCCTGTGCTGGCACCTGGACATCGCCCATCGAATCGTGTTCGGTACGGAACTCACTCATGGCTTAGCTCAATCTTTCGCGAAGTAATCAACAAGTCAGCCGCCGCAGCGCGGCCAAAGCGGTGCGGAAAACTGTTTGTACAGCGATCACCCGCATTCTGGTAGCGCACCAACAGGTTCTCAGATTCGCGAACCCCTGGAGACCAGATGGCGGCGTTTCGAACGGCCGATCCTCAGCGTTGGGACTACTCCCACTCAATCGTGCTCGGCGGCTTTGAACTGATGTCGTACACCACCCGGTTCACCCCCCGGACCGAGTTGATGATCCGCGTCGACACCTTCTGCAGCAGGTCGTACGGCAGTCGCGACCAGTCGGCGGTCATGAAGTTGTCTGTATCGACCGACCGGATGGCAATCACATCTTCATAAGTTCGGGCGTCACCCATGACGCCTACCGTTTGCAGTGGCAGCAACACGGCGAACGCCTGCTGCACCTGACGATACAGTCCTGCCCGATTAAGTTCTTCCAGGAAGATTGCATCTGCCTCGCGTAGCGTATCGAGCCGCGATTGGGATATTTCGCCAAGACACCGCACGGCCAGTCCTGGGCCAGGAAATGGATGCCGCCAGATCAGCCCTTCGGGCAGCCCCAATTCGAGACCGATCCGGCGCACCTCGTCCTTGAACAACATGCGAAAAGGTTCAATCAGTTCGAACCCGAGTTCTTCTGGCAATCCGCCGACATTGTGGTGTGCCTTGATCGTCGCGGCGGGACCATCGGCGTTCGCGCCCGACTCGATCACGTCTGGATACAATGTTCCCTGGGCGAGGAAATGGGCATCTGGAATCGATTTTGCTTCCTGGCGGAACACCTCGATAAACACGCGGCCAATCGTCTTCCGCTTCTCCTGAGGATCGGTCTTCCCGGCCAGTTCAGACAGGAATTGCTCACGCGCGTCGACCACATGCAGATCGGTCTTAAAGTGATCACTAAACTGCTCCCGTACCTGCTGCTGTTCTCCTTTCCGCAGCAAGCCATTGTCGACAAAAATGCACGAGAGTTGCGGACCAATCGCCTTGAACAGCAACGCCGCCGCGACCGAGGAATCAACCCCGCCAGAGAGACCACAAATCACGCGGCTCTTGCCCACGCGTTGCCGGATCGCTTCGCACTCCTGCTCAATGAATGACGAAATCTTCCAGGTGCCGGTGCAGCCGCAAATGTTGTGGACGAAGTTCGCCAATAATTCCTTGCCGAATTGGGTGTGCGTCACTTCCGGATGAAACTGCAAGCCATAAATGGGTCGCTCCTGATGCCGGATGGCGGCGTTAGGGCAATCGTCCGAAGCGGCGAGGGGCACGAACTGCTCGTGCAGATTCTCGACCCGGTCTCCGTGACTCATCCACACAACGAAGTCCTGCGGCAGACCGTCGAACAACGGATCATTGCCAATCGAACGCAACGGCGTGTGCCCAAACTCTCGCGAATTGCCGGGGCGAACTTCACTGCCAAGCGCCCGGCAGGTCGCCTGCATGCCAT
>JAGQQB010000769.1 GCA_020426425.1 Planctomycetaceae bacterium
GATCGTCGTTCTTGAATGATGGCGTCGTTGGCCGCACGACGGATGGCAATCTCGCGAGCGGCGTGCTGGGGCTGGACCACATGGTGCGGCACATGGCTCAGGTGACGTCGGCCAGTTTGCCGGAGGTGGTGCGCATGGTGAGCCTGACTCCAGCGTCGCGGATTGGACTTGAGAGCGAGATTGGCAGTCTGGCAGTCGGCAAGCGGGCTGATGTGGTTGTGCTCGATGCCGAGTTGCAGGTGCGCGATGTCTACTGTCGCGGCGTGCGCGTGCCGGGAATTGATCGTCGTGGATCGCTCCGCGATCCAACGCGGCTATTCGCGAAGTAGTCAGTGACGTTCGCAGCGCAGATGGGGCATTGTGAACTCGCTCTGGATGCGATGTCGTATTCCGTTCGACGCCGTGTCGCCCGACTCTCCGAGTCGGGTTGAGTTCCGTTTGATCGACCGAGCGTCGTGGCGGCACGTTACCGTCAGATGGACTCGGCACGATTCGGAGAATCGTGCGACACTGTCGTGGAACGCACCGCGATCCAATTGTAGGGCAGGTTTGGAACCTGCCATGTATCGCGGCGTGAGCAGGTTTGTCACCTGCCCACCGTGCTTGAGACTTGGCAGGTTCACCGTCCACGAACCTCTGACGGCAGACAGGTTACAAACCTGTCCTACTCTATTCGCACTG
>JAGQQB010000770.1 GCA_020426425.1 Planctomycetaceae bacterium
TCACCGGCGGCGGCGCCCTGCTGCGCGACCTCGACCGCTTGCTGGCCGAGGAAACCGGCCTGCCCGTGCTGGTGGCCGAGGAGCCCCTGACCTGCGTGGTGCGCGGCTGCGGCCTGGCGCTGGAGCGCATGGAACGGCTGGGGAACATCTTCACGAGTGAATAGGGCCGCGCCCGGGGCGCTGGCGCGCCATCGCCTCGCGGGTGCACGCTTGGCAGCCCCGCCCGGCACCTGGCGCCAGCGCTCGCGGCACGTGCGGGCCGGCACCATGCGCCAAAGCTGCACTTTGGAACAAAAAATGGTGTTTCCCCTTATCTGGCGGGCGCAGCCAGCTCCTTTTTCTAGAGCAAAATGGCAGCCAGCTTCTGCCGGTTCCTGCTGTCGGGAACGCTGAGGCCGCGCTGATTTCCCCATGCCGCTGGAGACCCTGGATCGCACGCCACCGCCCTTCTTCAAGCAAGGGCCGTCGGCGCTGTCGCGGCTGGTGGTGTTCAGCGCGCTGGCGCTGGTGCTGATGGTGGCCGACGCACGCTTCAAGCTCGTTCAGCCGCTGCGCGCGGCCATCGCCACCGTGCTGTACCCGGCGCAGTGGCTGGCACTGCAGCCGGTGCAGATGATCGAGGACGGCACGGGCTACCTGACCGAGCTGAAGACCGCCCGCAAGACCGAGGAGGCCGC
>JAGQQB010000771.1 GCA_020426425.1 Planctomycetaceae bacterium
GGTCAAAGGCAACCCGAAGCGTGAGCGAGGGAGAAGTTCCCGTGCTTCCACACGCCGTTGATCCCTCGCTGACGCGTCGGGTTTCCGCTGTCCACAGGCTGCTAAACCGACTCACTCGTTAAACACTCACTCTCACAACTCGGAGGCAAGATATGGCGACTCCCAATCCCGTGAACTGGTTCGAAATCCCCGTGACCAACATGGCCCGCGCGCGGACGTTCTATGAAAGCGCGTTCGAATGCCAGTTGAGCGAGCTGCCCAACGCCGCCATCAAGATGCTCGCCTTTCCGATGGAGCAGGGGGCACCAGGCGCGACGGGCGCACTCATCCAGATCGAACATTGTCCCCCATCGATGGCCGGGACCACGGTGTACTTTCACGTTGCCTGCATCGATGAGGCGATTAAACGCATCACAGCGGCGGGTGGCGGCATCGTGATGCCGCGTACGTCGATTGGTCCTTACGGCTTCATCGCCCAGTTTACCGACACGGAGGGCAATCGGGTCGCGCTGCATCAAATGCCGGAAGCGGGCGACTGTCAGGGTGAGTAGCATTGCCGCGAGTTGCCGCACACGGTGTCGCACGATTCTCCGAATCGTGCCGAGTCCCTTTGGGGCAGCAAAGCGCAAACGCCGGTTCGTCGGTCAAGCTGGACTCGAGCCGACTCGGAGAGTCG
>JAGQQB010000772.1 GCA_020426425.1 Planctomycetaceae bacterium
CGTTTCAAGTTCTCACATCGTCCAAGTTAGTGGAAGCATTGGACGTCGAAAAGGAAGATCCGAAGCTGCGCGACCGCTATGGCCGAGGCAGCAAGGACTTCATGGCCGACGGCCCCTGGCGATTGCTCGATCAGTTCTTGATTGCCCGCCGACTGATCGAAGCAGGTGTGCGCTGCGTGACCCTGGCATTCAGTCGTTGGGACTGGCACGGAGGCAATTTTAAGCGAGGTCGGCAGGACATGCCCATGCTTGACCAAGGGCTCTCGGCGCTGGTCGAAGATTTGCATCAGCGCGGTCTAGACAAGGATGTGTCAGTGGTCGTGTGGGGTGAGTTTGGCCGCACGCCGAAGATCAACGCAAGTGCGGGACGCGACCACTGGCCCAGCGCTAATTTTGCTTTGTTGGCTGGGGGTGGCATGCAGACTGGGCAGGTAATCGGCGCCACGGACAAGTATGCCGGCGAACCGACTGAGCGCCCCGTTCATCCCCAAGAGGTGCTCGCCACGCTGTATCACTCGTTGGGTATCGACCTGCATGCCACGACCGTGATCGATCACACCGGGCGGCCACAGTATCTGCTGGACGTGCGAGATCCGATACCGGAACTCGTGTAACGAATTCCCGATGACGGCCCGTCGCCTATCTCTTGTTTGTCCGCTGGCTGTTCG
>JAGQQB010000773.1 GCA_020426425.1 Planctomycetaceae bacterium
AGTGACATAGAAGCGGTCCCTTGATGGCGGTGGAACGCGAACCCAAACGTGACGGGCATAAAATGAAGACGGAACTGAATGTCGGGATTCTGGGTTGCGGGCCGATTGCGCAAGCCGGACATTTCGAGAGTTGCACCAAGGCATCGAATGCCCGGCTCTATGCCATCTGCGACGTGGCGGACGACCTGCGCGAGCGCATGGCCTGCACGCACGCGCCGGAGAAGACGTTTGGCGATTACGATGCCATGCTGGCGGACCCCAATGTCGACGCGGTGATCATCGCGACGTCGGATGCCTTTCATGTCGCGGCATCGATCAAGGCACTCGAGGCGGGGAAGCATGTGCTGTGCGAGAAGCCGATGGCGGTCGGCCTTGATGAGTCGCTCGCACTTCAGGAGGCGGTGACGCGCAGCGGACGGTATTTCCAGATCGGCCACATGAAGCGCTACGATCTCGGCCTGCAGGAGACCAAGCGTTTCATAGAAGAGGAAATGGGCGAGATCGTCGCCCTCAAGGCCTGGTATTGCGACAGCACGCACCGCTATCCGATGACGGATGCTGTGCAACCGTTGATCGTCAAATCCGCCAAGGCGATGAAGCCCAAGGAAAATCCGAAGGCCGATCTGACGCGTTACTACATGCTGGCCCATGGCAGCCACCTTGTCGA
>JAGQQB010000774.1 GCA_020426425.1 Planctomycetaceae bacterium
TGGAAGGTGAAGTATTCGACAAGAGCATCTGGATCGACCTCGGCACTACAGTCGGGGTGCTCCAGGAGCGCCTTGACTTCGCTACCGAAGATGAGCGAATTGCCCCTCTGGGAGATGTACAGCGGTTTGATCCCGTATCGGTCGCGCGCCAGAAGCAGTCGGCGTTCCCAGCTGTCCCAGAATGCGAAGGCGAACATGCCGTTGAGCCTCGGCAGCGCTTCCTCACCCCACGTGATCAACGCGTTGAGCAGGACCTCGGTGTCGGACTGCGACCTGAAGACGCAGCCGGCGGCGGTCAGTACCGGACGCAGTTCACGGTAGTTGTAGATCTCGCCGTTGAAGATCAGGACGTAGCGGCCGTCGGCGCTCGCCATCGGCTGAGCAGCAGCGGAGGTCAGATCGATGATTGCCAGGCGGCGGTGAGCCAAGGCCATGGGGCCATCCACAAAGGACCCATGACCGTCGGGGCCACGGTGCGCGATGGCCTCGCCCATTCTGTCCACGGTTACCGCCGAGGCAGGGCGTCCGTCCAGGTTGAGGTACCCGGCAATCCCACACATGTCTGTAGCCTAGGTGCCGGGGTTCTGGAGACGCCGGTCTGCAACCTCTGCCTTGTGCTTGTCGCGCCATTCCACAAGACGACGGAGCCCCTCATCCAATGA
>JAGQQB010000775.1 GCA_020426425.1 Planctomycetaceae bacterium
CGTCGTTTCATGAGAGTTCCTTTTCGAGAAAGTTTCATTTTAGAAAAATGGAGCAATGAGACACAAACAACAGCAGATCACAGATCCTTAATCCCCGACCTGCTGATGACTTACGCAATCGCCTTCTTGCATTATGCAGCCTCAATTGTCTCACGTTCGCCTGTGATGTCAATGAGTGTTTGCGTAAGAAAAGTGAGAAATTGCACCTTGGCAATGTTGGTAGTGCCGCAGGAGGGGGACATCTGTTCAGGTGTATCCCAGCATCGCAGGGTGGCCCGACCGCCCGTACAGGGCGGTTGGGTGCCGCAGGCACACGATGATTCATCATCAGCCATCAATTCAAGCGCAAACGTCCACGTTTGATTGGACGCCCATGAACAGGCCTCTTGTCGCTCCGCGACCCAACCGCTCTGAACGAGCGGGCGGGCCACCCTGCGCGAAGTAATGGTCCCGAATCCCTGGTTGAGACGATCAATCCCGGCACTACCACTTTGGGCTGCGGTCGCCACCGTAGTCACACCAGTGGCAACTTGTGTCCTCACCGTACGTCATAAACCCGCACGTCTCGTTTTCACATGCCCATAGTTCTAGCTTAGCCATTCGGCGGTTTGCGATCTCCTCAACCTGGCCTGCACTCAAGATGATGTCCCACACATACGGAG
>JAGQQB010000776.1 GCA_020426425.1 Planctomycetaceae bacterium
TCTGCTTCAGAGTTTCGCCAAACAGGTCACCGTCCAGATTGGTTTTGATCTGCTTCATTTCACCCCGATATTCGATGGGGGCGTAGGGCTTCGGATCGAAGGATTCCTGCTGGGCCAATCCACCTGGCAGGTAGATATGGATGATCGACTTCGCCGTGCCGGTGAAATTGTCGTACTGCTTCAGTTCAGCGTTGGCCTGGCGTGCCAGCAGCTGCGGCAACGTGAGGGTGCTTCCCGCGAGCATTCCCAATTGAAGAAAACCACGACGAGACAGGGTCTTGAAGTGGTGAGGATTACATCCGAGAACTGGGTTGGCCATCTTCCATAAACTCCTGAGTTAAGGAATCTGACCAGGCATGCACCTTCATGGTGAATCTGCAGCAATTTGGCAGGGCTGCAGTTGAGGATCGCTGTCCTCAATGTTGGGTAGGCATGGCTGGCGTGATCATGTGCAAGTGTGTGGGCACACACTTGGCGAGGCGTGTCTTCATGAAATCGTGAAAACACATCCACCTTCTTTAATGCGGTTCTTAAGCTATGCGACGCAATTCACCAAGTCAACGGAAAACCGAGAGGATCGAACGATTTTCCCGCAAGTCCAGACTCAATTTGACCGGCAATATTTCGAGACGCTCCGCCACGAACGGCGGATTCTGCCGATTCT
>JAGQQB010000777.1 GCA_020426425.1 Planctomycetaceae bacterium
TGGCCGCGGTCGTTCTTCAACGCAGCCAGCGCCAGCGCGTCCACGGTTGCGTCGAGACCATCGGGCACGAAGCTGCTGGCATTGTCGGCGGTAAAGATCTTCTCGTGCAGCGTCCGGCCATAGCTCTCGCCCGCCACAAACAGTTCCTCGCTGAGCTTTTCGCCGGGACGCAACCCCGTGTAGACGATGTCGATGTCCCGTCCCACCTCCAGACCCGACAACTCGATCAGGTCGGTGGCCAGATCGACGATCTTGACCGGTTCTCCCATGTCGAGCACGAAGACCTCGCCGCCGCTGCCCAACGCGGCCGCCTGCAGCACCAGTTGCACCGCCTCGGGAATGGTCATAAAAAAGCGGTCCATCTCAGGGTGGGTGATGGTAACCGGTCCGCCGCTGGCGATCTGGCGCTTGAACGTCAGCACAACGCTGCCGCGGCTGCCCAGCACGTTGCCGAAGCGCACGGCGACATACGGCCGGCCGCTTTGCTGCGCTGCCTGCATCACCAACAGTTCAGTCGCGCGCTTGGTGGCTCCCATGATGCTGGTGGGGTTGACCGCCTTATCGGATGAGATCATCACAAAGCGCTCGACACCTGCATCCAGAGCGGCGCGCAGCAAGTTGCGCGCACCGAGGATATTGTTGCTGACTGCTTCAGCCGG
>JAGQQB010000778.1 GCA_020426425.1 Planctomycetaceae bacterium
CTCCCAACATGTCGGCCGAGAGACACATGATGTTGGCGTCATTATGGCGACGGCTGTACTCTGCAGTGACATCGTCATGACAGGTCACGGCGCGAATGCCGCGAAACTTGTTGGCGGCGATGCACATGCCCATGCCGGTTCCACAGATCAGAATTCCCCGATCCACTTCCCCGTTCGCGACTGCAAGAGCCACTTTTCGGGCGAAGTCGGGATAATCCACACTGGAACTGTCGGTCGGGCCAAAATCGACGACTTCGTGCTGCATCTCTTTGATTTGTTGAACAATTTGGCCCCGTACACGGACTCCACGATGGTCACTGGCAACGGCGATCTTCATTTTCACTTCTTTCGAACTTGTCTGCTGCACACCCGAATTCAGACGGGCATGCTGTTTAGCAGTGTCTCTAAATAGAGGACAATCTCATCTTTGCATCGTGCATACTCGTCTGGTCCTCCTCCGATGGGATCGGAAATGTCTTTTCCGTTGGGCGAGAGCGTCCGCACGCAGTGGCTCAATTCTGGCAATGAATGCAGTATCGCCTCTGCATGGCTGTTTGTCATCGTGATAATGCTGTCCGATCTCAACAGAAGTTCAACAGTGACAAGCTGGCTCTCATGACTGGTAAGATCAATGGCATCCAACTTTAACAGGTTG
>JAGQQB010000077.1 GCA_020426425.1 Planctomycetaceae bacterium
CTGTCAAGCAGAATCGAATGCTTGAATGAGGCGATCCGGGAAAACGATTCGGATCAGTAAGACCTGCTGGCGGGCGGGCTGCGGGCGGACGAGTCCTCCAATTTCGTGGCGTGTGTGTGGCCTGTCTCATGGTGAATCTGCCATGAGTGAAGTGGGGCCATGGGCAAGGTGCGATCAGGCAACTCCGATGCGACGTCCAGTGCCGTGGGACCCTGGTCGCGCTATTTCTTTTTCTCTTTGGCGTCTGGCTTCTTTTCGTCTGCTGGTTTGGCATCGTCTTTCTTGGCGTCGGGCTTGGGGTCCGCTTTCTTTTCCTCTTTCTTCTCTTCTGCCGGCTTCTCCATCGGCGGTTCCACTGGTTTGAGGTCGAGTGCGCCGACGACTCCTACCTCGGGAATCGCCTTACGCAGAGCGTCCATTCCCGCATCGGTCACCCCCGATTGCCAGACATAGACCCTGCGGAGGTTCTTCAAGCCATTGAGTTCTGCAAGCCCGGCGTCGGTCACTTTGGTGCCGTACAGGTTGAGGTAGGCAAGGTTTTCCAGACCTTTCAAGTGAGCCATGCCCGCATCGCCGATTGCCGTCCGTTCCAAATGCAACTTCTCGAGTGATTTCAGATTCGCCAGTTGGGCAAGTCCAGCGTCGGTGATCTTCGTTCCTGCCAGATTCAGCCAGACCACCTGATCCAGCTTGGCCACATGGGCGAGCGCCTCGTCGGTGACGTCAGCACTCGCCAAGTGGAGCGTGACATCAAGTCGGGCATCGTTCTGCGCGATGGTCAATACGTTGCCGCCCAACGCTTTAATTGCGGCGACCGCCTCGGGATTGGGGGGAACCGGTTTGTCGTCCGCGATGGCGGAACTGGCGGCCAGGGCGAGCAAAGCGACACTCAACAGGCGGGACATCATGTGTGGGGACTCCTGAAAGTCAATGGTTTGGAGATGTATCGAGGGTAATCGATTCGTCATTGGTGGTCCAAGTCAAACGGCCACAATCGCAGGGCACAGTATCGCTGCGTCTCACCGTGGATTCACTGCAGTTGCCGCCCACTGGAGGAATCGACTACCACTTGTAACGAAGTTCGCTTCGGCTTTGGATTCAACGATACCGTGAAAGGGACAAGCGATGCGTCCGCTGTTGAGTTTACTGTGCGGCCTGCTACTGCTGACGCAGGTGCTGCTGGCTGATGGTCCCGCCGACAACATCATCGACAATGTCCGCCAGATCCCGCCGCTTGGGATCGAAATCCCGGAGTCCGATCGCACAACGCTTCGGCAAGGACTCGACCAATTAACGACAGCGATTGATGCCCTACGACAGGACAAGAACCCAAGTACGCAAGTTCTGCTCCCCGATGTCGAGGTCTTCCATCGCGCTATTCAGCAGACCCTGGACTTTGGCGAAATCTATTCCGAAGGTGAGATAAAACAGGCGCATGAAGTCCTTGCCGAAGGTTTGCGCCGTGCTGAGCAATTGAAGGCGCATCAACCTGCCTGGGTCACGCAAAAGGGACTCGTCGTGCGTGGATATCGCTCACGGCTCGATGGAACCGTGCAGCCGTACGGACTGGTGATTCCGCAGTCGTACACATTCGATGGGGCGCATCGGTATCGTTGCGATTTGTGGTTTCACGGACGGGGCGAGAAGTCTTTGGAGACACAGTTCATCTCGCAACGGATGCGAAGTGTCGGTCAGATCGAGCCGGCGGACACCATCGTCCTGCATCCTTTCGGTCGCTACTCCAACGCCTTCAAGTTCGCCGGTGAAATCGATGTCCTTGAGGCTCTCGAACACGCGCAACAGCATTATCGCATCAATGATGAACGCATTGCAGTGCGCGGTTTCTCAATGGGCGGAGCCGGCGTGTGGCACTTCGCGGTGCATTACCCAGATCGATTTTTTGCTGCGACTCCCGGTGCTGGCTTCAGCGAGACGCCCGAGTTTCTGAAGTCGTTTCAGGGGGAAACACTCAATCCGCCCTGGTACGAGGAGCGGCTCTGGAATCTGTACGACTGTCCCAGTTGGGTGATGAATTTACGTTTGGTGCCAACCATCGCCTACAGCGGAGAAATTGATCGACAAAAGCAGGCGGCCGACATCATGGCCGTGGCCTGTTCCCAAGTCGGCATGAACCTGCAGCACATCATCGGCCCCGAGACTGCGCACAAGATTCACCCCGATTCGCTCGTCGAGATCGAGCGGAAGCTGCTGGAATTGCAGCAGGCGCCGCGCCGACGTTGGGTGATCGACAACTCGGCGATGCAAGCGACCACTTGGACGCTCCGCTACAACTCGTTTGGACCAATCACGATTCTTGGACTCGATGAGCATTGGCAGAAGTCGCGCGCAATGATCCTGCCGAATGGGAACCTCGATGGCAAAGCGTATCTGGTGGGCCTGTCGATTGATGGTGTGAACGATCTCGCGGTCAGTTTCCCCGCCGGCCAACTCAAACATCATCCGGTGCAGGGACCATCGTTGGTGCGGGTACAGAATCAGTTGGTCATCGTCCCCACTCCGCCGACCGATGGCTCGTGGGACTTCCGCATCTATCGCGATGGCGAAACCTGGAAGTCCGGCATACCACCAGATGACGATCAACTGCGCAAACGGCCGGGACTGCAAGGCCCAATCGATGATGCGTTCATGGACTCGTTCCTGTATGTGCTCCCTTCCGGAACGGCCGCGCATCCACAAGTCGAAGCGTGGACGGAATCGGAACTCGAACATGCCCAGATTCACTGGCGGCAACAGATGCGCGGCGATGTCCGCTACGTAAACGATACCGATCTGACCGACGAACAGATTGCCCAGCACAACCTCATCCTGTGGGGCGATGCACAATCCAATTCAATCATCGCTCGCGTGTTGCCGCAATTGCCCATCGTCTGGGACAACGAGACGATTCAGGTGGACGAGCAGAAGTTCGACGCGACCACGCACGCCCCAGTCCTGATCTATCCCAATCCGCTGAATCCCAAGAAGTACATCGTACTCAACAGCGGATTCACCTATCGCGAGTACGACTATCTGAACAACGCTCGTCAGACCCCGAAGCTGCCTGACTGGGCGATTATCGACCTCAGCGTCCCTCCCAACAGTCGCTGGCCCGGCAAGGTCGCTGCCGCCAACTTCTTTGACGAACGCTGGCAACTGAAAACATCCAAAGAATAAGCCTCACGCACGATTCTCGGGTTTCACCCTCCCCGCCACTCCCGACGCCCCATCACCCACTCCCTACCCCCATGTACGCCGAGATCATCGCCATTGGCTCTGAGCTGACCAGCGGAGAGAAGCTGGATACCAACAGCCAGTGGCTCAGTCTCCAACTGGCCGATCTTGGCATCCCGGTTCTGTTTCACACCACCGTGGCCGACAACGTCGACGCGAACTTGCAGGCGTTGCAACTGGCCGTGGAACGAACGGATGTTGTCCTGATCACCGGCGGACTGGGGCCGACACTCGACGACCTCACACGCGATGTGCTCGCCCATCTGGCTGGCGTTCCGCTGGAAATCGACGCAACCTCGCTCGCCGATCTCGAACAGTTCTTTCGCGGTCGTGGTCGCGAGATGCCTGAACGCAATCGCATTCAGGCGATGTTCCCGCAAGGAGCGACGCCGCTTCCTAATCCGATCGGCACCGCTCCTGGCATCTGGATGGCGTTCGCACGTCCTGATCGCTCGCCCTGTCTCATCGCCGCCATGCCCGGCGTGCCGAGTGAAATGCATCTGATGTTTCACGAACAGGTCCGGCCCCGCTTACCTGGCGGCGCGCGCGTGATTCGCCGCGCGCGACTCAACTGTTTCGGACTGGGTGAGTCGGCGACGGAGGAATTGCTCGGCGATCTCACCGCCCGGGGCCGAGATCCCGAAGTGGGCATTACCGCGCATGACGCCACCATCACGCTACGCATTGTTGCCCAGGGCGCGACAGAGTCGGAGTGTGAAGCGAAGATTGCCGCAGTCACCGCAGCAGCGCATGAGCGGCTGGGGGACCACATCTTCGGCCGTGAAGACGAGAAGCTGGAAGACGTCATTCTGCAACGACTGTGGCAGCGCGGTGAAACACTGGCAACCGTTGAAATCGCCACGCGCGCACAGTTGGCGTCCCGTTGTGCCGATGCCACTGCCCGTCATCAGGAACAGTCGATGGCAGCGGCCACTCTTGACGAGAGTTCCCCGTTTCTTGGCGGACTCGTGCTGACGGAAGCGACGGCCCCCATCACCGCCATCGCGCATGATCGTCAGACGCATACCCATGCCGACTACGTGCTGGCGATCGGACCAGAGCATTGGACCGAAGTTGGGGGGCGCCGTCAGAGCTCCATCGACATCGCTCTCCGCTCGAACGACGGCGTCGAGTCCAGCACGCTGACCTGGAACGGGAACCCGGCCATCCGGCTCAGTCGCACGACGAAGACTGCACTGGACCTGCTGCGTCGCAAGCTGCTGGAGTCGGGGACAGACGTCCCGTAACGCTTGTTCCACGCGAACTGTTTCAAGAAGAGGCTTGTCCCATGACGTTCCGATCTCTCCTGTTCAGCTGTGCTCTCCTGGTCACCTGCGACGGAATCGCGTTCGCGGCGATACAGCCAAACATCGTATTCATCCTGGTCGACGATCAAGGGTACTACGACCTTGGCTGCTATGGGGCCACAGAAGTCAAAACTCCGCGCATCGATGCGCTCGCACAACAGGGAGTGCGGTTCACCGATTACTACGCGGCCGCACCCATCTGCAGTCCATCGCGCGCCGGATTGCTGACCGGGTGCTATCCACGACGCGTGGGGAACGCCACCTGGGTGCATCGGGCCGATTCGCGGTTCGGCATTCATCCCGATGAGCTGACCATCGCCGAACTGTTCAAATCCAACGGTTACGCGACCGCCTGCATCGGGAAGTGGCATCTCGGATTCGCAGAGCCATTCCAGCCCAAAGCGCAGGGCTTCGATCATTACTACGGATTGCTGCACAACCTTGATCCCGTCGAGGTCGTCTACTTCAACGAGCAAGGCGGCGTGCCCCTGTTGCGGAATAACGAGGTCATCAAACAACCCGCCGATCCCGCAGAATTGACAGAGATGTACACCAACGAGGCAATCGAGTTCATCGAAGCGAATCGGGAGCGACCTTTCTTGCTCTATCTGCCGCATACGATGCTGCACAACCCACTCGGCGTGAGCAAAGCGTTCCAGGGAAGCTCAAACTGGGGCGAGTATGGAGATGCGATTCAGGAACTCGACCATCATGTAGGACGGATCGTTGACGCATTACAGCGGCTGCAGCTCGATCAGAATACGCTCATCGTGTACGCCTCTGACAATGGTCGCGGCCCAGGTCGCACTCCAGAACAACCGCTCCAAGGGCACAAACTTTCAACCTACGAAGCTGGCATTCGTGTCCCCTGCATCGCGTGGGGACCGGGTCTGGGGGTCGATGCTGGCGCGACCTCTTCTGCAGTGATCCGGGCGATGGACTGGTACCCTACGCTCGCCACATTCGCAGGCATTGAAGTTCCCGTCGACCGAGTGCTTGATGGCCGCGATCTCGCACCACTGCTGACTGGCGAATCGAAGATTGTTCCCCCGGCGGGTCTGAAGAAGTCACTCAACGCTTCAGTGCCACTGCGGCGTCGCTGGGAGCCATCGGGCGAATGGGCAGAGCTAATCAATCGCAACGACTACAACGAAGCCTTCTTCTATCATGGCAGTCATGGCGAGTTGGCCGCGGTCCGCTGGCGAAACTGGAAGCTGTTCCTCAATCCGAGTCTCGAACTGTACGACCTAGGGACTGATCCCAGTGAATCGAAACCGGTGAGGAATGGAGACATCGCCCGCAAGCTGCGCGGCATGGCCGTGCTGTTCCAGGAAGAGATGCGACTCGATGCCCGACCCGCTGGCGAAGTCCCGAGCCGCTCCGGCGATGGCCGCACCATCATCCCGCAGGCAACGCTCGACCGACTCGACGCCAGGCTCAACGTCACCTACGCCCAGTACGGCGACCGCACACTGCAGATGGATCTGTATCGTCCACACGGAGCGTGGGGGCCGCTGCCAGCGGTCGTCTGTATTCATGGCGGCGGCTGGTACAAAGGAGATCGCACCAGTCACACGAAGCTCGCACAGGCGCTGGCGGCGCGCGGTTATGTGGCAGCGACGATTTCCTATCGACTCAGTGGTGAAGCCCCGTTCCCCGCCGCGATTCACGACTGCAAAGCCGCCGTACGATTTCTCAGGGCGAACGCGAAACAATTCGGCATCGATCCTGAACACATCGGCGCAATGGGCCTCTCCGCTGGCGGCCATCTCACTGCTTTACTCGCGACTTCCAATGGCGTTGAACAACTCGAAGGGGACGGCGGGCATGCTGGCATCAGCAGTCACATTCAGGCGGCCATTCCGATGGGCGCGCAGACGGATCTTCTCTCTGATCGCACCCGTACCATCTCCGCAACGGAAGATCGTGGCACCATCTGGCGGCAGTTTCTCAGCGGTAGCCTGAACGATAACCCCACCATGTACCAACTCGCCTCGCCGCTGCAGCATCTCGACAACGACGATCCCCCCTGCTGGTTCATCACGGGCGAGAACGATGACCCCAGTACACATGCCGATGAGTTCCGACACCGCATGCACGAACTGTTGATCAAGACCGGCCTGACCGTTCTCCCCGACGCACCCCACGCCTTCATAGGTCGGCAAGTCTGGTTCGATGAGATGATCAACGTCGCCGACGAGTTCTTCGGTCGCACGCTCAAACAAACGGCAGACGCCGCAGCAACATCAGCGAAGTGACTGCGTCATCAAGCCTCTGACTGCGATGTTCGTCCTCACTGCGTCGAACCGGTACTCACCTTACCATTCAGAAATCCCAACTCCTGCATCCAGGCGAGGGCATCCTGCGGCCACCGCGTAACGCGGGCTTCAGTCGGCCTCAGCCCGTAACCGTGCCCGCCATCGCGATAGACATGCAGTTCCGCCGGAACCTTCGCCCGCTTGAGCGCGAGAAACAACTGCACGCTGGCTTCGCATGTCACGCGGTCATCGGCGGCATGGGCAAAGAACATAGGGGGCGTCTGTTCGTTGACCTTGTACTCCTCCCGCAAAGTTCCGTCGCGGTCGACCACACCTCCAGGATAGATCAACACAGCAAAGTTGGCGGCACAAGACTGTTCGTCCGTTGCATCGAGCGCATCATAAAGCCGCTCGCCATTCAAACAGGCAGCTAGTGAGGCCGTCTCGCCACCTGCCGAGAAACCCAGGATCCCAATTCGCTCAGGATCGATCTGCCACTCCTCCGCATTGGTCCGGACGAGACTCAGCGCCCGTTGTGCATCCATCACCGGCCCTTGCCACTTCCCCGGCGCATCATGCGCGCGAGTGGGGACACGATACTTCAGCACAATCGCGGTCACGCCGTTTTCTGTCAGCCAGTCAGCGACTTCGGTCCCTTCAAGATCCCAGGCCAAAATACTGAACCCACCCCCCGGACAAACCACACACGCCGCCCCATTCGCCTTCGCGGCGTCCGGCCGAAACAGATGCACCTCCGGCGAACTGACATTGCCGAGTTTCATCACCGACTTGCCGCCGACAAGACGATCGGACGCCTGCTGCCGATCGATCTCCGGTCCATCGACCAACGCCTGCGGACCCGGCGGTTGATCAGGCCAGACCTTGAGTACGGTTGGCTCGGAGCCGAACAGGGGCAGCGACGAAGAGGTGGCAAACCACGCAGCAAGCAGCACAAAGCGTGACGGTAAGAATCGAAACATCGTGTCTCCTGAAACGTGTCTTGCGATGCGGATATGTGCGTTGAAAATTCGTAATATGGCAGCGAGTTCTGAGCACGGCGTTGGATCGCGGAACGATCCACGACAATGGGTTTCGCTTACGGCTGCGCCTGTCGCACCAGCGATACCGCCCTGATGTCGCAGGTGGCGTTCTTGGCGATCTTCTGCGGTTGAATCCGCAGTTCGAAATCACCGGCGTCACTGAGCGTGATGTGCCCCAGATGATTCCAGCGGAAGTTTTGGAAGTGGCCGGTCTCCACAATCTGGAATGGCAATTCAGCGGTCACTTGATCGCCTGTCCGCAGCGAGAGCAGAACATCACTCCCCCCCTGACCATTGCCACACCCTTGCAGGATCGCCACGGAATAGGTTCCCGGTTGATCCAGCCGCAGCTTCCATGTCGCGTAGTCGCCCGGCATCGTCCAATAGCCAACCGTGTTCTTGTACCACTGTGGTTCGAACCGCAACTTCTCACCATGCGTCGCCGCCTGATAGGCATGCAGCAGTAGCGTGCCATCGCCTGTGGCGGCTGGTGTCGGACAATCCTGCGGCAGCAGCGGCGGGGCATCGAACATGATTTCGATCACCTGCCCGGCGTTTGCTACGTCTTTCCAGCGGATGACCCACTCGTTCGGTTCGGGAGCAAACTTGAGTTCGGCATCAGACGCATCTTGCCACCGCAGGGAGCGAATCGGAGCACAGAGCCGAGGGATCTTCACCTGCTTTTGTTCCAGTACGCTCGCATCCAAGTGCAGCGATAGTGTGAGATCCGACCTCATTACCCGGACGCCCTGTTGGCTGAGCGCCGGGACAGGGACCGAATCTACGATCGGTTCGTCGGCCCACGATACGGAGGCTGCGATTCCACAGATCAGGAACGACTGAAGCAAGCGGCAACGCATGTGGCGTCGGTTCATGGGGATGTCCATTGACTTGGGCATTGGAGGAGACCGGTTGGGGTGTTACCGCATACGTTGGGGCAATGGATGTCATTGAGACGCGATTGTGAACTCGCCTATGCAGGCTTGGCTCCGGGCATTCCCGCCTCAATCACGAAGGTCGCTTTCGTTTCCAGCGGCGCTCCCGGCTTGTCGACGAATGGGGTTGTCCGGAAATAACTGGTCCAGCGATCTGGTGTCAGTTCGCAGGAGACGTAGCCGCGATTCGAGTTGTACCAACGGACGAAGTCGTTCTGCTCAGCGGCCCGTTCGTACTCGGGAATGAAGTTGCCACCATTCCCCGCCGACGTCATCGAGGTGCCCACCAGTTCCGTTCCGACGAGTGGTGAATTGGGATCCTGGAAATCGAGTTGCAGATCGTTCACCCAGTTCAGGTGAATGTCGCCGGTCAGGACAACGGGATTCGGTATCTGTCGATCGTGGAAGAATCGCAGCAGTCGGCGTCGGCTGACTTCGTACCCTGGCCACTGATCCATGCTGTAGCGGCGATCTTCCCCTTCGCCCCGGTTGAGAGGTGCCATCATCACCTGCTGCGCGAGCACGTTCCACGTCGAGGTCGATTGCAGCAGGTTCGACATCAACCACTGCTCCTGCTCCGCTCCGAGCATGGTCGCTTGCGGATCGAAGACCTTGCCGGTCATCGGCTTTTGATGGTCACCGTTCGGCTGATCGGTTCGATACTGCCGCGTATCGAGCACATGGAAGTTCGCCAGCCGACCGTATTGGCAGCCGCGGTACAGTTTCATCTGCGGACCTTGTGGGAACGACCGTCGCCGGAGCGGCATGAATTCGTAGTACGCCTGATACGCATTGATGCGGCGGAACAGAAACTCCTCCGGCGAGACTCCTTCTTCCTCCGAGACCAGATTCGCGTAGTTGTTATCGAACTCGTGGTCGTCCCAGGTGACGAGCCACGGGAACAACCGATGCGTGTTCTGCAATGTTTCGTCGAGTCGATACTGAGCGTAGCGGGCGCGGTATTCGTCGAGCTGTACCAGTTCCCCGCCAATGTGCTTGCGCGGTTTGTTGTCGGCGGCAGCGGCTTCGTAGATGTAGTCACCCAGGTGGACAACCAGATCCAGATCCTCTGCCTGCATGTGCGGATATCCGTTAAAGTACCCGGTCTCGTAGTGCTGGCACGACGTGAAGGCGAACCGCAATCGATCAGGGATCGCATCGAGTGCAGGTGCTGTTCGCGTGCGGCCAACAGGACTGGTGATGTCGCCGACATGGAAGCGATAGAAATACCAGCGATGCGGCTGCAACTTATCGACCTCGACATGCACCGAGTGCCCGAGTTGCGGCATCGCCAGCGCTTCGCCTGATTGCACGACATCGCCAAATGATTCATCGTGGGCGACTTCCCAGCGTACGGCGACGGGCCGATCAGGCATGCCGCCCCCATCGAGCGGTTGTGGTGCCAGTCGAGTCCACAACACCACGCCATCGGGTTCAGGATCGCCTGAGGCAACTCCCAGCGAGAAGGGGGTGTCCTTGAAGTGCGGCGTCTCCGCCGCCTGCCCCTGCAGATTGAGTCCCAACGTCGGAATCGCCGAGACAGCGGCCATATACCGCAGGAATTCGCGCCGAGGGATTCCGTAACGTCGTGACGTGTTGGTCTGCATGTTCATGGATGGCTACCTGAAACGGTTCCGGTGATCGTTCACTGCATTGCGCAGAGTCTAGTCAACGTCAATCGGCATTGCCCATCCGAATCGCCGTCCCACAGCCATGAAAGAAATCCCACGCGAAGCCGCGGAGCCGCGAAGCGATTCGACAGCGTCGATCATGCTGGTCGACTCGCGGTATTGGAATTGGCTCTTTACCATGCTCAGGAACTCTTCAACATCGAACCCATGAATTTGGATGGCTGAGTCATGCTCCGAACTCTTGTGCTTGCTGTGCTCGCAAGCTGCTTGTGGATGCCATCACGACAGGCGGAAGCTCGGCAACCGAACCTGGTAATGGTCTTCATTGATGACATGGGATGGGGGGACTTCTCCTGTTTCGGCAACCAGGATGCGTCGACGCCGAATATCGATCGCTTATCGCATGGCGCGCGAGGGGATTCGCTTCTCGCAGTTTTACGTCAACTCGCCCATCTGCTCACCATCGCGCTGCGCGCTGACGACGGGCCAGTATCCGACCCGGTGGCGAATCACTTCGTATCTGAACAACCGCAAGGACAACGAACGGCGTGGCCTCGCCCAGTGGCTCGATCCCGCCGCGCCGACGTTGGCCCGACTGCTCAATCAGCAAGGCTACGCGACCGGACATTTCGGTAAGTGGCATCTCGGTGGACAGCGCGATGTCAACGACGCCCCGCCGATTACCGCGTATGGGTTCGAGGAGTCGCTCACGAATTTCGAAGGGATGGGACCCAAGTTGCTGCCGTTGACCATGCGTCCAGGCGAAGACCAACCGGGCCGTATCTGGGGCAACGCGGAGATCTTGGGCGGTCCGGTCATCTGGATGCAGCGTTCAGAAATCACCGGCGGGTTTGTGAACTCCGCGCTGGCGTTCGTCAAACGAGCAACGCTCGCCGATCGCCCCTTCTTCATTAATGTCTGGCCTGATGATGTACATGGCCCCTACTGGCCACC
>JAGQQB010000779.1 GCA_020426425.1 Planctomycetaceae bacterium
TGTTGTTCCTGTCACCAGGCACCAGCATGTTGCTACGCGGCCAGGGGACGTTCCTGAGCGACGACGAAATCGCCCAGGTGACCGACTACGTCGCCACCGACTCGCCTCAATTCGCCCGGGAGTTGATCGAGCTCAAAACAAAGGAAGAGCAGGAAGAGGCGACCCAATCGGGCGGCAAGCTAAAGAACCGCGACGACCTCTATGAGGCTGCCGTCGACGTCGTGGTGCGCGAGCGGCGTGGCAGCGTGTCGTTGCTGCAGCGATGCCTGGGCATCGGCTATGGCAGAGCCGCGCGCCTGATCGACTTCATGGCCGAAGACGGCATCGTGGGCGAATACAACGGCTCCCAAGCGCGCGAGGTGATGCTCAGCGTCGCCGACTGGGAAGCGATGAACGGAGAAGGGGGCGATGCGGAGGCCGCCGCCGCGACCGGTGAACCGACGCAGGTTACCGCCGCCAACCGGCCGACCAAGCCGCGCCGCAGCAATCGCATCGTGCCCGACGATCAGGAAGACGACGGCTCAGCCGATGAGCTTGGTCCCGCGTCGCTGGCGATTGCCGACGTCGCCGACGACGCAGGTGCGTCCCGCTCCACGGCGCCCACGACCGCGGCGACGCGTACTCCGTCCGAGCCCGCGACCGCAACGCCTAGGGA
>JAGQQB010000780.1 GCA_020426425.1 Planctomycetaceae bacterium
CGCGCTCGTCAAGGACCCCGCCAGCCCGCTCGCGCCCGCGCCGCCGTTGATCGCCCCGCGGGCGAAACGCATCATCTATCTCCACATGGCCGGCGCGCCGTCGCAGCACGAGCTGTTCGACTACAAACCGGAACTCGCGAAACTCAACGGCAAGGAGTGCCCGCAGGAATTTCTCGAAGGCAAACAATTCGCTTTCATCCAGGGCGTGCCGAAGATGCTCGGCCCGCAGTTCTCCTTTTCGCAGCACGGCAGATCCGGGGCCTGGGTTTCCGACCGCCTGCCCGAGTTCTCCAAGGTCGTGGACGACGTGTGTTTCATCAAGTCGATGCACACCGACCAGTTCAACCACGGCCCCGCCCAGCTCCTTGTGCACACCGGCTCGCAGAACCTCGGCGCGCCGTCCATCGGCGCGTGGGCGACCTACGGGCTCGGTTCGGAAAACCAGAACCTGCCCGGATTCATCGTGCTCACCTCCGGCGGGCGGAATCCGGACGGCGGCAAGTCGCTCTGGGGATCCGGCTACCTGCCGTCCGTCTATCAGGGCGTGCAGTGCCGCTCCGAGGGCGAACCCGTGCTCTATCTCGACAACCCGCCCGGCGTCTCGCGCGACCTCCGCCGCCGTTCTCTCGACGCGCTCGACAAGCTCAACGCC
>JAGQQB010000781.1 GCA_020426425.1 Planctomycetaceae bacterium
AGCCAGGGCGATCATCAGGCTGTAAAAGAAGGCGACGGCGACGGCGATCAGGATGAAATAGGTCAGCACGCGGCCAGCCGTGACCGTCACATCGAGGTGTGCAAGTGAGTACCACATCAAGATGCCCGCAAGCACCACCTGTACGAGCATCGGCAGGTTGACTTTCTCGAACGATACGAGGAACTGCGTGTCGATCGGTTTGAGCAGGGCGAAGTCGAGATCGCCCGTGCGAATGAGTTCGCTAAAGTTCGCACAGTTGGGCATGAAGAACGTCTCGACGATCGCATTGACCAGCATGCCGGTCGCCATGAACGCGAAGTATTCGTAACGCGTCCAGTCGCCGATCGCATCAACGTGCGAGTAGATCACCTCGAACAGCAGCAACTGTGCACTCAGCCAAAACGCGCGTGTGACCAGCGTGATCAGGAAGTTGGCCCGAAACGTCATCTCCCGCACCAGCGAGTTGCGAAAGAACGTCGACCAGACCCGAAAGTAGTTCGGCCGGAAGGTATGATCAGTTTCTGGGAGTTGTTCGTGATTCATCGTCCACTCAAGCCCACGGGTCACACCCCGTGGGTCACGTTGAGTAACAGTTGGGCAGACCCACGGGGCGTTGCCCGTGGGCATTAGGGTTATCCTCCAAAGG
>JAGQQB010000782.1 GCA_020426425.1 Planctomycetaceae bacterium
ATTTGCCCCGACCACTTTCCCCGGCCAGCGACTGTTCGGAGGCACGCTGAGATCAATCACCGCCCAGTCGGGAAGTTTGGGAGTTTGCCGGGCATTGTTGAGATAGTCGTACTCTCGGTAGGTGAAGCCACTGTTGAGCACGACGTATTTCTGGGGATTCAGCGGGTTGGGATAAATCAGGACCGGGGCATGGCCATCCGCTGCGTAACTGGTCTCGCCAATTTTGAGGCTGTCCTTCGTCCAGGTCAGCGGAAGTTGCGGCAGCACACGAGCGAGGATCGAGTTGGACTGCGGATCGCCCCACAGGATGAGGTTGTGCTGGGCAATGTCTTCGTCTGTCAGTTCCGAGTCCTTGCGAATTCGTGCATCGCCACGCATCTGCTGTCGCCAGTGTGTCGTGGCGTGTTCCAGTTCTGACTGCACCCATTTCTCGACAGCGGGATGAGCCGCGGTGCCACTGGGGGTGACGAACAGGAACGAGTCCATGAAGGCATCATCAATTGGCCCCTGCAGGCCAGGCTGCTTGCGCAAGCTCTTCTCATCGACAGGAGCGCCAGCCTTCCACTCTTCGCCATCGCGATGCAGGCGAAAGTTCCACGATCCATCCGTAGGTGGATGCGGAACGGCGACCAGCTGCTGATTC
>JAGQQB010000783.1 GCA_020426425.1 Planctomycetaceae bacterium
CACCACGAGTGATACCGTGAACCCTTCCGTCGCCCCACACCTCGGGCACTCCTGCGGAATGACCCGGCTGAATCCCTTGGCGTTGCAGGCGGTGCACAGGCAATAGAGGATGGCCTTGGCCGCTGGGACGGACTGGCCTCCGTCGTCGCGGTCCAGTGCGTCTAAAAGTGCGTCTTTACCACCCCTAAAACCGCCCTCAACTGGTACCCAACCGGTACCTACTGATCCGCGTTCTTGACCCTCTGAAGGCTGTTTTGCGCCCTCTGGAGGGGGTGGCTGAACCACCGGATTGAGACTGTCGATCCGGTGGTTGCGGGTTCGAGTCCCGTCCGCCTCGCTTGATAAGCCCTGCGTTTGCAGGGCTTTATCATTTTTGTCGTCGGCGTCTTCGGGCTCGGATTCGGGAAGTGCGTCTGAAGTGCGTCTTGATTGCTCAGTCTCGCCCGGCGTCAGGAAGTCGCTCAGGGTCTCACGCGCGACATCGGCATCGCGCGTGTCGGCTGCGAGGTAGAACGTCTGGGTCGTATCGATCTTCGAGTGACCCATGTACTCCTTGAGCACGTGGATGGGAACGACGCGTGCCATGTGCGTGCCGTAGGTTCGTCGCAGGTCGTGCAGCGAGCCGACCGGCCAAGGCACTT
>JAGQQB010000784.1 GCA_020426425.1 Planctomycetaceae bacterium
ACCATCAAGCGCTTCATCGCCGACGATCAGGCCGCCGACAAGCTCGCCGCGATCGAGACCGTGCAGGTGAAATGGGACAAGACGCCGAGCGGCGGTTATGCGCCGGTCGAAGTCCCGGGCTCGGAAAAGACCCTGCCCGCTCAGCTCGTATTGCTGGCCATGGGGTTTCTCGGTCCCGAAACCGGCGTGCTCAAGGAGATGGGCCTCGAACTCGATGCCCGCACCAACATCAAGGCTGACTACGAAAAGTACGCGACCAACAAGAAGGGCGTATTCGCGGCCGGTGATTGCCGCCGCGGCCAGAGTCTCGTGGTCTGGGCCATCAACGAAGGCCGGGGCGCCGCCCGTGAGTGCGATCGGTATCTGATGGGGCGGACCGATTTGCCGTGATCGGCTGATCCTTCGGTTCCAGGAGCGCCGCTCGTGCTCACTCAGGCGTGAACTGTCGTGCCGCGTATCGTCGTCCGCGCGACGATCTCATGGCATGTGCGCGCCCTGCGCCGGAACTCCTCGCCCAGCCGTTGTTCGCCCACGAGCCTGGCCCAGTAGACAAGTGCGAGCGCGTGGGCGTGTGGCCATGCCGTCACTGTCGCGATTCAGCAAGGCGTGATTCGTCTGGGTGGTAGGCCGCGGGCGACGA
>JAGQQB010000785.1 GCA_020426425.1 Planctomycetaceae bacterium
TCACTGGGCATTCGTGACACCGGTCCGACCGGACGTTCCTGAATCGGCCAACAGTGACTGGCCGGTCAACGAAATCGATCACTTCACGCTGGTGAAGATGCGTGAGCATGGATTCGAGCCTTCGCCCGAAGCATCCAAAGAGACCCTCATCCGCCGGGTCACACTCGATCTGACTGGTCTGCCGCCGACCGTTGATGAGGTCGAGGAATTCTTGAACGATGATTCTCCAGATGCTTACGAGTCTTTGGTTGATCGACTGCTTCGGTCGCCTCGATACGGAGAGCACATGACGCGGTACTGGTTGGATGTCGCTCGCTATGGCGACACGCACGGCCTGCATCTCGACAACAAGCGCTCCATCTGGAAGTATCGAGAGTGGCTGATTGACGCCTTTAATGAGAACAAACCGTTCGATCAGATGACCGTCGAACAACTCGCGGGGGACCTGCTCCCGGACCCTGACGTGATGCAGGTCGTCGCGACAGGGTTCAATCGCTGTAACGTGAGCACCAGTGAGGGAGGCTCAATCGCGGAGGAGTGTTACGTCCGCAATACGGTTGATCGTGTCGAGACATTTTCGACAGTGTATCTCGGTCTGACGATGGGTTGTTCAGTCTGTCACGATCACAAGTTCGACCC
>JAGQQB010000786.1 GCA_020426425.1 Planctomycetaceae bacterium
TCGACTTCCTGGCCAACGCCCTCATGTGGCTGATGATGGCCCTGCTGTTTGGCTGGCTGATGGTCACCAAACGGCCTGCCGGCAAACTCGTTGCCTGGCGCACCGTCCTCGCCTGCGGCTTCCTGCTCGGCGTAATGGTCATCATGCGCATCCTCAGCACTGATGGGATTCATAGTGGATGAGAGGGCGATGTTGTGAAATTCGAAATACGAAACAAATCAGAAATTCAAAATCAGAAGGCATTCCCGATTGTTGAGTGAACGAACTGCAATTCTGTGTCACTTGTCGCATGGCGTTTCGAATTTCGTGCTTCGAATTTGTTTCGGATTTCGAATTTCGAATTTCGAGCTTTAAGCCCCCCCATGAACCTCCAGGTCGTCTACTGCAACCACCAGACCGCAGATCTCGCGGTTCGCGAACGTTTGGCGTTTTCGCCCGACGAGAAGCTGGTGCGCGCGTACCACGAACTGCGGCAGCGGTTCCCCAACAGCGAACATGTGGTGATCTCAACCTGCAATCGGGTCGAGTTGTACTCCGCGCAGGAAGACGAATCCGACGCCCCCTCACGTGGGCAACTTGCCGCCTTCTTTGCAGACTTCCACAAGGTTCCGCTGCAGGAGTTCTTTGATGATCTGCTC
>JAGQQB010000787.1 GCA_020426425.1 Planctomycetaceae bacterium
GTCGTGGAATTCTTCGGGGAAGTCTTTGGTCAGCAGCGCGCGCGGGACTTCGCGACCTTCGACGAGGTTTTGGTACATCGCGAACACGTCGGAGCCCCACTGTGGTTCATAGGTGACGAGCGAACCGGGGGCGTGCAGCACGCAGGGGGGAATCAGCCAGCCGGTGCCGGGCTTGAGTCGGTACGCTTTCGAGAGATCGAGAATCCCGTTCTCGCCCTTGTTCCAGTTATCGAGACACTCCTTGACCTGTTCTTTGGTGGTGCCTGGCTCGAAACCCATGAACGTGTAAGGGAAGTTATTCCCGATGGCGTTCATTTGCGGAGGGAAGTAGTACGACTCGGGCTTGCCTTCCTGTCCCACCTTGGCCGCCTGTTCGGCGTTCTGGTGCATGTGGTGCGGGATGGGTCCCATGTTGTCGAAGAACTTCGAGTAGACGGGCCACTTGCCGTACTTGTCCCAGATGGCGTCGCCAATGATCTCGCCTTTGAGTTCAGCAACGGCATCGCGGAGCAGGAACTTCTCGCCGCCAGCGACCACGTAGCTGAGTCCTTCATCCCAGTTGCGATTGTCATTGGCCGCTTCAGTGGTCGAGCCGAACCAGCGTTCGTCAATCCCCCCGCGATGCATCCCGAGCGCGT
>JAGQQB010000788.1 GCA_020426425.1 Planctomycetaceae bacterium
GAGCTCGATCGACGCGTCGCGCTGAAGCTGCTCAACCCCGCAGGCCGGCCGCGCGACACGTCGCGGCTGGTTCGCGAGGCGCAGGCGCTGGCGCGGCTCTCGCATCCCGCCATCGCGTCGGTGTTTGATGTCGGTGTCTGTGAGTACGGCGCCTTCGTGGTCATGGAGCGCGTCGTCGGCCGGAGCCTGCACGAGCTGCTCGGCGGCCGCGCGCGGCGCTGGTCGGCGCTGCGCCCGTTGTTCCTCGAGATCGGCGACGCGCTCGCGGCCGCCCACGACGCGAACCTGGTCCATCGCGACATCAAGCCCGCCAACATCATGATCGATCAGCGCGGGCGGCCGCGCATCATCGACTTCGGGCTCGCCCACGACCCGCGCGAGTCGGGCTCGACGATCGCGGGGACGCCCTCGTACATGGCGCCCGAGGCCCTCGAGGGCGCGCCGATCGACGCGCGCGCCGATGTCTACTCGTACTGCGTGGTCCTGTTTGAGGCGCTGACGGGGACGCGGCCGTTCGTCGGAGACACGCTCGCGGCCCAGCTCGCGAGCAAGCGCTACGCGCGGCCGTGGGAGCGGCTGTCGCGGCGACTCCCGTCGCGGCTGCGACGCGCGCTCGAGCGCGGACTCGATCCAG
>JAGQQB010000078.1 GCA_020426425.1 Planctomycetaceae bacterium
TCGAGGTTCTGGTTGCAGGCATCAAACAGCGGCCAGGCGAGTCCAAAGCAGAACAGGCCGAACAGGATGTTCGAGATCACCTGCGAGGTGAACATACCGTCGCTGTGGCCAACTCCAAGGATCTCCCCCAGGCGCGCAAAGACACTGGTTCGCACCACGGCATGGACGCATTCCGTCAGGAGTTCGAGCCACAGAGCATTGCGCAGCGGTCCGGCAAGGAACACACCTGCAATGCCCCACACCAGCGGCGCGATGACCACATGGGCGAACACGACCAGGCCGGTCATGCCAATCGCATTGCCC
Source organism: Planctomycetaceae bacterium (assembly GCA_020426425.1). Taxonomy (GTDB): domain Bacteria; phylum Planctomycetota; class Planctomycetia; order Planctomycetales; family Planctomycetaceae; genus JACKHO01. Next base: position 304 of record JAGQQB010000078.1, read on the forward strand.
GATCGTCGGAAGATGACGGAGCACAACACGCCTAACCCGGCAATGCCGATGAGGTGCGCCGCAGTCGCCAGCGCCACCGCCAGGACCTGATCGAGCATGACCCCGCCCAACGTGATTGCCAGCAGAGTGAACGGGATTTGAACCGCAATGATGAACAGGACCGTGAGCAGTTTGGGGATCACTTTGCCCGAGAGCAGTGCGAGTGGCCCAACGTCCGCCATCATCAGTAGTGGCAACGTCCGTTCCTCCTTCTCCTCAGTGATGCAGTTCCCAAAGAAGATCGGCCCCACAAGTGTGATCAACACAGCGTTGCCGTACGCCAGCATGTACATCAACGACTGCCCAGGTGCCGACGCGCCCCGTTCCATTCCCAGCACCAATAGCATCAACAAGACCGCGCCAGCCAGCAGAAACCGCAGTATATGCCCCTGCACACCGCGCGCATCGACACGCAAGGTCCGTTCCGTCAGGGCGAAGGTCTTTTGCAGCATGCAAGCATCCCGGCAGGAGAAGTGGGCGGCAGGATTCTAGCGGATGGGACCGGTCGTGCAGAGTGCATGACTGGTCAGGTGCCTTGCGGTAGAACATGCTGCGTTTCCTCGTTGAAGCCTCGCATGTCGTTCCTTGTTTCCGTAGACTCCGCGTCGCCCCTCCTCGAAGAGCGGCAGGGCAGAGCGGTCGGTTTGCGATTCGGTCTTGTCCGTTGATCTTTCCCAGCCATTCCCCAGTTCCCGCTGCAGCACACCCTGCACGCGTAGATCTCATGCAATCGATCGAACTTGTTGCTCAAACAGCCTTTGGCATGGAGGCGATCGTCGCGCGGGAGTTGCGACAACTGGGGTATGAACCGACCGGTCGGGAAGATGGTCGTGTCCGTTTCCTGGCCGATCCGCTGGCCATCTGTCGGGCCAATATGTGGCTGCGATGTGCTGACCGCGTCGCGATCGTGATGGGGGATTTTCCCGCCCGGGACTTTGACGAGTTGTTTGACCAGATCAAAGAGCTTCCCTGGGAAGAGTGGATTGGGGTCGACGATCAGTTCCCGGTGACCGCCAGCGTGGTCCGTTCCTCCATTCGCAGTGGGGTCGCGACGCAGAAGATGGTCAAGCGAGCCATCGTCGAGCGTTTGCGGAAGACTCACAATCGACATTGGTTTCAGGAGACCGGTCAGGAATACCGGGTCGACTGCAGCATCATTCGGGATCAGGTGTTGATGACCATCGACACCACCGGCTCGGGGCTGCACAAGCGGGGGTATCGTCGTTTGGCGGGAGAGGCTCCGCTACGGGAAACTCTGGCGGCAGCCCTTGTACAACTGAGTTACTGGTCGCCAGGTCGGTTTCTGATTGATCCCTTCTGTGGCACCGGCACAATTCCGATTGAGGCGGCCCTGTGGGGAAGGCGATTGGCGCCTGGTCGAAACCGACAATTCACCGCTGACAAGTGGCCCCAGGTGCCCGCCGCGTTGTGGCGCGAGGCGGCACAGGAGGCAAAGGATCTGGAGATTCACAAGCTCCCGTTCGCCATCGCCGGAAGCGACATTGATGGCAAAGCGATCAAGCTGGCTCGCAAGAGCGCCCAGGAAGCGGGCGTGGCTGGCGATGTCCAATTCACAGTTCGCGACTTCGTCGACATGCCGTCAAGTCGGGATTACGGAGTCTTAATCGCCAATCCCCCCTACGGAGAACGGATGAGTGACCGGGAGAGCGTCGCGAAGATCAACCGCGATCTCGGCGAACTCCTGACGATGCTCGACACGTGGTCCTACTACATCCTGACGGCCGCCCCGTTCTTCGAACGTCAGTTCGGGCGCCGCGCTGACCGCCGACGCAAGCTCTACAACGGCAAGATCGAGTGTACCTACTACCAGTACACCGGCCCGAAGCCACCGCAGGAAGCTTTGGAAGGATTTCCGATTGAGGACGACGAGGCGTAGCGGCCCGTTCAAGAACGAAACCCGACGCGTCAGCGAGGGATCAATGGCTCGTAAAAGCCTGTCAAGATGTCCCTCGCTGACGCTTCGGGTTACCTGTCGTCTGGTTGTTCAACAGGCTCATAGCGGTTGCAGCGTGACATCCTGATGCAGGTCACGAGTGCCTGGGGCGCATGGCACCGCGCCCCGTCGAGGCGGATTCGTCTACATCAGTCGCCGTCGCAACCGTTGAGACGTCTCGGCCCCAGTTTGACGCGGTACTTCTCTGCCAACCGGCTGGAGCTGTGTGAGGTGGAGAAACATTCCCTGCCCGGGATCGCAAACAGGCTGCCTTGGTTGGGACGCGGTTTCATGCGCCCCAAGCACCCAGCGGTTGTCGCGAACGCCGCTACGCGTCCTTCAGCAGCGGAGTCAAATATTCCACGGTGCTGTTCATCGATCCCAGGTGCTCGTAGTCGGACTCGGGAATCTGGACCCGGTACTGCTTGCGGAGTTCCATGACGATGTCGAGGAAGTCCATGCTGTCGAGTTCCATCTGCTCACGAAAGCTGACGGCATCGTCGAGGTTGCTGAGGTCTTCGTCCGGAGCGATCCGTTCGAGAATGTCGATGATCACCTGACGAATTTCCGGAGGGGTCATTCCCTGAGTCTCCAATTTCTCTGTGCTTGCGCTTGCGTGTTTCGTTAAAGGGAGCACGGCGCTCGTTGTTGTGGAAGCAATCGAAACCGATCAGGCGTACACGCCGCCCAGTTCTTGAGGGAACTTCTTCACAATCACGACCGAGTTGATCCCGAGCATTCCGAACGAGTTGTTCAGAATGTATTCCACTTTCTCCATGTGCCGGGGCCGATTGGCAACGATCTGCCGCAGCTCGCAGCGAGGATCCTGCTCATCGAGGTTGATTGTAGCGTGCGCCACCCGGTCCTCAAAGCTGGGGATATTCCCCATGAGTTCAAGTGCTCCGGCCGCTCCCATCGCATGGCCGATGAAGCTCTTCGTGTTGTTGATCGCCAGGGACGGCCGGTCGCCAAACACCTCTTTGAGCGCGCGAGACTCTTCGATGTCTCCCTGCTCGGTTGCCGTCGCATGGCTGCTGACAATGTCGATGTCGTCCGGCGTCAGGCCAGCTCGTTTTAGAGCCAGACGGACGCACTCGGCCTGCCGTGAGGCGACTGGGAGCACGAAGTCCGCAGCGTCGGAATTCATCGCGTAACCGACAATCTCACCATAGATCTTCGCACCGCGAGCGAGTGCATCGGGAAGGCGTTCCAATGTGCAGATGGCTCCCCCTTCGGAAACCACAATTCCGTTGCGGTTTACATCGAACGGTCGGCTCGCCTTGGAGGCGTCTTCGTTCCAGGCTAAGGCCCCCTGACTGGCAAAACTGGCGAAGATCCCGAAGGTGTGAATACTCTCGGAAACGCCACCTGCGATCGCGACATCGACTTCATCCAGCCGCAGCATCTGCAGACCGTAAATGAAGCCAGCGTTCCCGGCGGCACAGGCGGCTCCGACTGTCAGATGCGGCCCGGTAATCTTCAGATTCAGCGTGACTTCGCCCGCCGGATTGTTGGCGACTGTCCGCGGGTTGTGGTGATGCGACCAGACCTTGGTGTCGTAATCGAATTGCGCGATCTCGAAGATCTCGTTTTCCGTTTCGACGTTGCCGTGCTCGGTGATCCCGAGGTAGACGCCGACCCGGTCTTTCGAAACATTGCCCCAATCGAGTCCCGCGTCCTGGATGGCCTCGTTGGCACAGTAGATCGAGACCGAACCGGCCCTGGTGCCGCGACGACGCTCTTTGCGCTTCTGGTAGCGGAACTCATCGAAATTGCAGACCCCTGCCAGCACCGGCTGTTTCACATAGCGGGTTTCGAAGGGGACAACACCGCTCTTGCCCGCCAGCAGATTGGCCCGGTATTCGGACAGCGAATCCCCATTGGGCGCGGTGAGGCCCACGCCTGTAATGACAACCCGATTACGATCCTGCAGATCACCAGACATAACTGATCGCCAGCCACTGCGTCGTCCGCGGGCGGGTGGTGGATTTCCTTAAATACTGTGCGCTCGACCGACCAGGACGAGAGATGCGGGGAGGGTAGCGGCTGAGGATCAGTGAAACAAGCAGGGGGGCGGCGTCACGGTCTGTTTACGGCCGATTCCAACCGAGTCGGGCGTGCATCCGGGGAGGTGGGGCGATCTGCAATCGGCCAAACTCCTGCAGAGTCCCCTTTTCCGTCGCCGCCATCCCGTTCCCCAATGCCCTGCTACTCCTCAACCAATGCCCTGCTACTCCTCAACCAATGCCCTGCTACTCCTCAACCTCCGTGTATGCCTGTTTCTTCTCGTACAATTCCATTCGTTCGTGAATGCCAAGTCCATCTTCAGTCTGACCGAGGAGTTTGAGGGCTTTCACGGCGATCTTCACGGCTTCATCAAATTGACCATTGCGTGCGTGCGCTGCGGCGAGGGTGTCGAGAAAGTCGGGATCTTCAGGGAACTGTTTGCAGGCAGACTCGGCCAATTGGACGGCGCGTTTGCCATCGAGCAAGTCCTTCTCGGGCGAGGTTGCGAGCAACCAGGCAAAGTCATTCTGGTACTCGGCGACATCGGGCTGAAACTCAAGTGCCTGCTCGTAGTCGGCGCAAGCAGCCTTATACTTTCCCAATCCGCAGTACACATACGCTCTGTTGGCAAACGCTTCGCTGTATTTTGGAGCGATCTTAATCGCTTTGGTGTACTCCGCCTCGGCCTCTTCGTAACGTCCCAGCATTCGCAGGCCGACTCCGCGGTGATTGTGAGCGGCGGCTGAATCGGGAGCGGCTTCGACCGCAGCGTCGTAGTCCTTCATGGCCGCTTCATTGTGACCATCTTCCAGCAGCATGTCGCCCCGCTCCAGCAGCGCGCGAACGTTGTTGGGGTTCAAGGTGATCGACTGGGTAAAATCCTTGATCGCCTCATCACGTTGATCGAGCGCTCGCTCTGCCAGTGCCCGGTTGAAAAAGGCGAAAGACGAGGCCTCCCCCAGTTTGATTGCTTCGTTCAAATCGGCCAGGGACTCGTTCCAATTTCCCAGCACGGCATGGGCGATCCCTCGGTGATGGTAGGCGGCGGGGGTCTTTTCCTTCTGGATAATTTCGGAGAAGTAGGCGACTGCTTTGTTCAGGGGGATGACATCGCGCAAATTGACCCAACCGCGAAACTCGGCAGAATACCTCCACTCGCCCTTGGCCTTGGAGAAGATGAGGAGTTGGCCCGGCTGGACGCCGCCGGCCGCTTCATCTCCTCGCATCAGCTTGGTTTCCTGCGAAACAACGATTGCCTCTTCAACCGGATTGAGTTCTCGAACCTCGTCTTCGGCGCGACCAGAACCGGTCGCGAAAATGAGAACTGCGAGTGTCAAAACGAAGCAGTAGGGGGAAATACGCAACATGTTGAATTTCTTTCGGAAGATGGACTTGCAAACCGTCCGGGGCCTTTTATCTTATCCAGAGTGTGCAGATTCACTAGCCGACTTGGAGTCAGGCCAGGCCTCGTCGCAGAAGGTGGGTCGTCATTGTAAACGATTTGTGGCGTGTGACCGCAAAGAAGGCAATTCAAAAATGATGGGAGGACTGTTGATGAATCGACTTTGGATGGTGTTGCCCGCCGTGGCACTAGTCATGACGGCAACTATGGCTGAGGCTGGCGCCCGCGGTTGTCACCGCCGTTGCCATGTCCGTCGCCACTGCTGCCCGCAGCCTTGTGCAACAGCTTGCACTTCGTGCGGCAATGCATGTGGCGGCTGTGCAACGAGCAGCTGCTCGACTGGTGGCTGTGCCACCGGCAACTGCGGCAATGCTGGCTGCAATTCGTGCGGCCCACAGTACACGACTGTGGAGCGCACTGTGATGGTTCCGCAAATGACAACGGAAACGCGGACCGTAACCGTAACGGAATACAAGCAGGAACAGCGCGAGCGGACCTACACCGTTCATCGTCAGGTTCCTCGCAAGGAAACCCGCACCCGCACCGTGAACTACACGGAGCAGGAACAGCGGACCAAGGAAGAAACCTACACCGTGTACGAAACTGCTCAAGAAGAAAAGACGCAGGAATACACCGTGATGGTTCCATCCACCGAGCAGCGCACCGGCACTCGGACCGTGCACAACACCGTGTGGGAAGACGTTGAACAGACCTACACCGTGATGGTCCCAAGCACCGAACAGCGCACCGGCACCCGGACCGTTCGTGACATGGTTCAGGAGCAGGTTGAGCAGTCCTACACCGTGATGGTGCCACACCAGGAAGAGCGGACCGCAACCCGCACTGTCTGGGACACCGTCCAGGAAACTCACACCCGCACTGTCCGTCGCGTCAGCGGTCACTGGGTGACCCAGCAGGTTGCTGATCCTTGCAACCCATGCTGCACCCGTTGCTGCCGCAAGTGGTGCCCACAGGTCACCTGTGAAGAAGTTCCTTACACGGTCTGCAAGCGCGTCTGCCGTCAGGAACCTTACACCTACAACGTGACCGTCTGCTCGCCAGAAACCCGCACTCGTACTGTCACTGTCTGCAAGCCAGTTTGCCGCCAGGAAGAGTACACCTACAACGTGACTGTCTGTAAGCCGGAAACCCGGACCCGGACCGTCAAGGTGTCGAAGTGCGTCGCTTCTCAGGAAGAGTACACCTACAACGTGACTGTCTGTAAGCCAGAAACCCGCACCCGGACCTACACCGTCTGCAAGCAGGTTCCTGTCCAGAAGACCCGGACTGTCAACTACTGCGTGTGCGTTCCTAAGACCCGCGAAGAGTCCTACGAAGTGACGGTGTGCGACACCGTTGCCGAAGAAAAGACTCAGACCTACACCGTCTGCGTGCCTGTCCAGGTCCAGAAGGAAGTTCAGGTTCAGGTCTGCAAGATGGTTCCACAGACTGTGACCGTTCAGGTCCCATGCGGTGGATGCAACTCTTGCGGTTCGTCGGCTTGTGGTAGCTGCGGCGGTTGCAACTCTTGCTGCAACTAAGCTGACTGCTCACTCAAGTTGAGTTGAAACTCGCCCGCTGCGACTTCGGTTGCAGCGGGCGTTTTCTTTGCGCCGAAGTGGGCCTGGCTGAGTTCGCTGCGAGCGAACACATCACAAACGAACGCACGGCAAGCGAACGGGCGCGCCCTGCGTTAGGTGGGCCGTAGGCGTTGGGCTCGTTGTAGCCGACTGCAGATCCCTCTTGCCCGCTTCTGCCTTGTTTCCCTAAAGTCCGTCTCGAAGCCGTATTGTAGCGAGGCTTCGGCCCGACTCAGGCAGCGGAATCGCGGTAGGTTCGCCTCACTCATCTGACGGTAAGAATGAGCCGGGACGTTGCCTCTCCCAGGCATGACATTCGACTCGACTTCAAGGCATGGACGCCATGAGTTCTCCTGAACTGGCCACACGGATTTTCAACCTGTTCCAACGTCTGCCACGCCCCCGGCGGCGGCTCGCTTCCGCACAACGGTTGGTCCCAATTCTTTCGGGGTCGGTCCTGTTCTGTCTATTGTTCTCGGGTTGCTGCACGTTCTGCCTGGGTTTTGGGTTCGATCCTGTTGTGATTGGAGCGGTGCTATTGGTCGCCGGCCTGGGACTGGTTGGCTCCATTGCATGGGCGACGCGTGCGGCCAGCAGTCGTTCGTCAGTCGCGTGGGCTTGGCTCATCCTCGGGATCTGGGGATTCGCGACTCCTTGGATCACTACGCAAACAGATGCCTGGTCGACTCATTTTACCCAGCAGACCTGGACACACCCAGGTCTGCGTCTGCTAACGCTCCTGATGCTTGGTGGCACGACCCTCCTGCCGATCGTCTGGTGTCTGGGGCAGATTGCATGGCATACGACATCGACTGCACGCGATCGTCGGAGCCTGCTGCTGGGCGGGGTGGGGATGTGCCTCATTCTTCCCTGGCTTGGTTCCTCGGTTTGGAACTTGGGACTGTTCGCAGGCGCGGCGAGTGCTGGCAGTCTGGTTCTCGCTCTCTGGTCGTGGGCGCGACCTCACCACCTGGAGTCGGAAGCGGAGGCGAAGGCGGAACCACTCCGTGAATCGCCGATAGCGCTGGTCCTCCCGATTCGCTTCTTCGCTGCATTCGCGACTGGTCTGCTGCTGCCAGTGATGTTCCACATGTTGCATCAAACAGTGGCGACAAGCCTGTTCACGCTCTGTTGTCTTTGGTCGGGAGTTCTGGCGGGAGCCTGGCTCGGCGCTGGCTTTGGTCACCGACTGGATCATCGCATCTCAGGGACTCCGTTGCTCGTTCTGGCACTGTGGAGTTTGGGGGTGTGGATCGTCTTTCCCTGGCTGATCTCAACTCAGTTGCTGCTCACTGTCCGCATGTCGCATGTCGCGCTGCTGTATACAGCACGTGGTCTACTGCTTGGACTCGCCGTGCTTCCTGCCGGCTGGCTGTTACAGGATGTGGTGAGCAGTCGTCGTGCCGATTCGTCGCAAGCGATTGGTTTGCTGCTGCTTGGATTGGGTGGAGGCTTGCTCGGATTGTGGGGGACATGGTCACCTGGGACGTTGACACTCACGCTGGGGATTGCGGCATTGGTTGCACTTTGGGCGCTGAATCTGCACCAACTCACACAGCCAGGATTAGCGACGACACGACTCACCTGCGGACTCGTCACCGCCGCTTTGGTTATCGGCCTGGGGACCAGTTCTGGCTACCGACCCGAGACCGCCGAGCGGTTGTTGTTCTCCTCCCAAACTTTTGCGGCCTACCGCAGTGGTATGGCCGAGTCCTGGCTGCCGCATCTTGATGATGGACGCCTGCTCGCCGAGTACGACTCCGTGCAGGGACGCTGGAGCTTGTGGCGGCATCGCGCGAATCAGACACTCGTCCGCCGCGATGGCATCGCTGTGGGCCTGTCCGCTCCGTTTGCTGCCGCCGGTCCTCTCAGTCCGGTTGAGGTGATGCCCGTCGCATTGCCGCTGTCGCTTGCAGTACAGCCCGACCATGTTCTGTTGTTGGGCATGACCAGTCCCACTCCGCTCGCCACTGCGCTGCACTATCCGGTGCGTTCGGTCACGGTCGTCGAGGAATCGAGCACCGCGACGGCCATCGCTCAGCGGCTGGACGAATTGGCTGGGGGCATCAGTTTCGCCGATGATCGTGTCCAGTTGGTGCGCACCACGCCTCAGCTCGCAGTGCTGGGGCAGAGTGAACAAGCCTACGACGTCATCGTCTGTACATCGCCGCATGTCAGCCGACTGCAAAACCAGCCGCTCATCACAGCCGAGTTCTATCGCAACGCCGCTTCTCGACTGAGCGCCGATGGTCTGTTCTGTCAGCGGCTGGCGTACTTCGACCTCGGTCCTGAGATGCTCCGTGATGTCGCGGCGACTCTCGCTTCGGTCTTCCCGCATGTGGCAGTCACCGAACTGACGCAAGGCGAACTGTTGTTTGTCGCCGCCAATACCCCGCAGGAACTGGCCCACTCCGGCGTCATCGATCAACTCAAGGCGCCCCACTCGCGACGCGTCCTTAGCGAGATCGGTTGGGATTGGTCTGTCGCCATGAGTCTGGGGACCGTCGTCCCAGATCGCATCAACGAACTCGCCGCAGGTGGCCGGACCAACTCCACTTCAAACGGTCGCTTCGCCTGGTCGTTGCCGTACGAAGTCGCCCGCTGGGGCGATAAGGCTCAGGCAACGCGGCAACTTCTCGCGAAGTGCGGCAATGCGTTGGGCGCCGGTCTGGGAGATATCCCCGAAGCCCAGGACATCTCCCTGCGGCTGGAGGATGTGCGACAGAAGTATGTCCTCGCGGTCGAGCATCCTGACGAGTACTGGGCCTACCGAGCCGTCATCAAGAAGCGGCTGCAGGATCGCCCCCGGACCGAGATTGTTCAAGTGCGGCATGAAGGACTCAAACGCGCACTTCACACCGAAGATGCTCGTCGGAAGGAGTATCTGCAGCAGCTCGGCGACCTCGCGAAGTTCGAGCATCCTACAGGTGAGCAGATCGAAGCCCTCGCCCGCTTCGCCGAGCCGTACGATCCGTTGGTCAGCGACTTCGTGCATTTCGAAGCGGCCCATCAGTATGCTCGCGCTACCAACGCCCAACCGCGTGACGCCTATCAACACTGGCTGCACTCAGTGATGTTCGCGCCACCGCAAGATCGCTCTGTCCGCACTGTTTGCGCGGCGCTGCAGATGCTTAATCAGTTTCCGGAGACGACCCCATCTGCTTCGGAACGGTTCGATCATCTCAACGCGTTGCTGGAAGTGATGGAACAACGCTGGGTCACCCGGCTGACTTCATCGGACCGGTCGAAGTATGAAGTCATCGATACCGAGCGCAGCATTCAGGCGGTGGAAGAGTCCATCGCCACGATGCAACAACTTGCCTCCCACGTGCCCGTGAGCGAAACGGACTGGAATCTTCGCAAGGAAGTCCTTGCCGAAACGCTGCTCCGCCCCCTCAAGGCCGAACGCTCTCGCCAGATGCGTCAGTATTCGGTTCCCGCGACTCCACTCGCCCACGAGTAGCTGGCACTCTCCGAGAACCGTCCGCAGTTCCGGGAGCGATGTCTTTGCTGCGGTCGTGTTGTCAACACCCACCAACCCAGCACGATCTGATGACATCCAACTGGCCAGAGTACCTGAATATCCCTCAATCGCAGCTTGGCGAAGGACTGCCGGTTCGTGTCGATGTGGTCGCTGATCAGGCGGCGGTCGCGCGACAGATGGCGGAGTGCATGCTCGCGGAGATCCGCTCGGCGCTGGAGTCCAGGCGCAGGGCGGTGGTGATCATTCCTGTGGGGCCGGTGGATCAGTATCCACTGCTGGCGCGGCTGATCAATCAAGAACGGCTCTCACTGCAGCATGTGCTTCTGATTAATATGGATGAATACCTCACGGACGCTGGGGATTGGATCGATGCCGCGCATCCACTCAGCTTTCGCGGTTACATGCAGCGGGCGTTCTACGAGCTGATTGCCCCCGAATTGCAACCCCCGGTTGAGCAGCGGGTTTTTCCCGACCCGCGCCAGCTCGAGGCGATTTCCCGTTGGATTGCCGACTGGGGCGGGGTGGATACCTGCTTTGGCGGGATTGGGATTAATGGGCACATCGCCTTCAACGAACCGCCAGAACCG
>JAGQQB010000789.1 GCA_020426425.1 Planctomycetaceae bacterium
CCTGCAACTTCGACTACTCCGGCGCGCTCACGGAATCGGTGCTGCTCGGCAATGTGGCTTACCGGACAGGCGAATCGCTGGATTGGAACGCCGAAACACTCAAAGCGACCAACTGTGCCGCCGCCGACAAGTACGTCCGCAAGGAGTACCGTAAGGGCTGGGAAATGACGTAGTCGGTCATGCGACTTCCCCCTGTTCCGCCGTGCAGCTGTTTGGCTGTACGGCGGAACGATCTGTTTCCATGGCATGCTGCGGAGTTGTTGGTCTTCTCATCTCCCGAGGACTGTGCAGCGAACAAGTCGCGTATAGTCGTTGATCGCTCCGCGATCAGACGTTCGATTGCGGCGCAGCCCACAACCGTTCTATGCAGACCGGTCATAGTCCCATTCTTGTAGAGCGTTACCCGACCACTACGTAGACTGAGTAACGTGCGCCAGCGGGGTTCAGAAGACCGACGACTCCAGGAGCAAGGACATTCTGATGAACATGCGCATCAATGGTCGATGCTTGTTGATACTGAGCCTGCTACTATGCTGCTCCTTTGGGCTGGCACAAAAGCCAAATCGAAAGAAGCCCGATGCAGGACGCGATCCAAGCAAGGCAAACGTGCAGGATGCACGGAATCAGGAGACTG
>JAGQQB010000790.1 GCA_020426425.1 Planctomycetaceae bacterium
CAGCCAGACAGTGCCCATCGTTTCGGTCATGTCCAGTACATAGTCGACTCGGTTTTCTTCCGCAATGCGACCACCTTCACCATTGATCATGTGATTGCGACAGAATCCGGTGGCCAGTTTCTGTTCATCCGTCGCCGCTGGCAGCAGATCTCCTGCCAGTTGCTGAATGGTGAACTGATCGAACGGCATGTTGCTGTTGAAGGCGCTGACCACCCAGTCTCGCCAGGGCCACATAGTTCGTTCGCGATCTCCCTGATAACCGTTGCTGTCGGCGTAACGAGCAGCGTCGAGCCAGTCCCAGGCCATGCGTTCGCCGAATTTTGGAGACTTCAGCAGTCGATCGACGACTCGCTCGAAGGCATCACTGCGGTGATCAGTCAGATAGCCGTGCAGCTCGTCCGGTGTGGGCGGAATTCCCGTCAGGTCCAGCGTGACGCGCCTTAGCAGAGTGGAACGCGGTGCTTCCGGCGACGGTGTCAATCCTTCCTGGTGCAGCCGGTCCTGTACGAAGGCATCAATGGGATTTCGAACGGGGGCGTCGGCATGTTCGGGGAAGTCGCCTGCAGCCGAGCTGGGAACGGCGGGAAGAGAAAGTCGTTCAAACGACCAGTGCTTTCCCCATGCGGCCCCTT
>JAGQQB010000791.1 GCA_020426425.1 Planctomycetaceae bacterium
GGTTCTGTCTTCTGCCATGTTATACAGTTCCCAGCGACCTCCGCTGGCACTGACAACTTTCCAGTCGCCTTTGCGAATCGCTCGGTTATTGGCAAATTGAAAATACAACCAGTCGTGACCCTTGCGAGTTTCTCCGTTCAGAATCGGCAACAAAGAAATACCCTGCACCGGAGTAAACTTTCGGCCCTGATATTCCTCTGGAAACGTGCCTGACGAGACGTCCATGCAGGTGGCAAGCAGATCAATCAGGTGTCCGGGCTGACGACTGATGCTTCCGGGCTCGGCCTTCATTCCAGCGGGCCAGTGAGCAATCAGTGGAGACGAAATCCCGCCTTCGTGCTGATTCTGTTTGTACCAACGAAACGGCGTATTGCCAACATGCGCCCAGCCGACGTCGTAGCACCAGTAAGAATCCGGATCCCAGGGAGACATCTCCTGTCCTCGAGTCCGTTCGAAGGGGCATGCTCCATTGTCTGAACATAACAGGATCAGTGTGTTTTCAAACACGCCTTTCTTTTTCAAATAGGTGACCAAACGCCCGATGTTTTGATCCACGCAGTCCACCATGGCAGCAAAAACCTCCATGCGGGCCTCTTCCCATTCGCGTTCGTCGTCGGTGAGATCCTC
>JAGQQB010000792.1 GCA_020426425.1 Planctomycetaceae bacterium
CCAACACCGAAGGTCTGGATATCCTGCGCACCCGCTTCCTCAACGAAGCGAAGATCCTTGCCGCGCTGGAGAACGCCGTCCACGTGGTCAACGTGCTGGAGTATGGCGAACTGCCGGACGGCGCGCCGTATTACGTCATGCCTTATCTGCCGCATTCGCTGGCAGATGAACTGGGCCGCGACGTGTTCGACGTCAAGGCGCTGGAAGAACTCGACCCCGCCCAGCGCCCCCGCGCACTGCCGTTGGATCGCGCCCTGTCGATTGCCAGGCAGATGCTGCGTGGTCTGACTGCTGCCCATGGCCGCGGCCTGATTCATCGCGACATCAAGCCCGCCAACATCATGCTCACCGAGGATGGCGATGTCCGCATCGCCGACTTCGGCATTGCCAAGGCGCCGGATGGCCAGCATTCCACCGTGTCGCACCTGGGCATGGGCAGCCGCAACTACATGGCGCCCGAGCAGCGCGAAAGCGCCAAGCACGTGGATGCTCGGGCGGACGTGTACGCCATGGGCCGGGTGATCTACCGCATGCTGACCGGCAAGCTGCCTGTGGGGCGGTTTGCCGATCCGGACGTGGCGGTGCCGGCACTGGGCAAGGTCATGAATGCGGTGATCCTGT
>JAGQQB010000793.1 GCA_020426425.1 Planctomycetaceae bacterium
CGATGCTCGAAACCCCGGCCACCTGGAATACGATTCTCGATGCCATGATCAAAGTCCGTAATGCCCATGGCTGGGACTGAGGGATGGATGAAAGTTGAGGGATGAGAGTTGAGAGAGGGGCGGGACGCATCGCGTCCCGTCTTTCTTTTTTGTCCGTCACAATTTTGAATGTCTTCCCGAATCCCGTTTCCCGAACCCCGATCCCCGGTCCTCCACCATGCAAATCACCGTCATCAAAGTCTTTCAGGTTGATCTCCCTTTGCACGAAGGCAACTATGCCTGGTCGGAGGGAAAGAGTGTCGATGTCTTTGATTCGACCGTGGTCCTCGTGGAAACGGACTCCGGCATCACCGGGTGCGGAGAAGTCTGTCCGCTGGGGCCCGTCTATCTGCCGGCCTATGCGGCGGGCGTTCGCACCGGACTGACGGAACTCGCCCCCCAACTCTTCGGCGATGATCCGACGCAGTTACTCGCTCTCAATCACAAAATGGACCGCCTGCTGAAAGGTCACCCCTACGTCAAATCCGCAATCGACGTCGCCTGCTGGGACATTCTCGGTCAGGTGGCCGGCTTGCCGGTCTGCCATCTGTTGGGAGGTCGATACGGGGACGATGTGATCC
>JAGQQB010000794.1 GCA_020426425.1 Planctomycetaceae bacterium
ATTTTCGACCGCTTGAGACATCGCTGCGCGATTGTCAGAATACGGGCTGTGTTGTTTTGCCTGTCCCTTGCACCTCAAGGTTCGTGACAGGCTGTGTTGTTTTGCCTGTCCCTTGCACCTCAAGGTGGGAGTCAGGTTGTGTCTCAGGACGGCACCGAACCAGTTCGGTCCATCGCCAGTGCGGCGCTGTCGATGCCTCAAGTTGGACGGTGAGGATTTTGAGACAAAAACCATCATGATTATGGAGCTTCCGGCATGGATACTGTCAGTTCACCAGGCAAATTTGCCCATCTGCATTGTCATACCCACTACTCGCTGCTGGATGGTGCCAATCGCATTCCGGATCTCGTGAATCAGGTGAAAGCACTCGGGATGAATGCCTGTGCGATTACCGATCATGGCAACCTTTATGGAGCCCTGGAGTTTTACCAGACATGCAAAAAAAATGATGTGAATCCCATTCTGGGCTACGAAGCATACATTGCTCCCGGACATCGTTCTGATCGCAGTGCCTCGCGAATGAAAGATGCCGCCTATCATCTCACGTTGCTGGCGATGAATCAGCAGGGATTCAAAAACCTCGTGAAGATGGCGTCGCGGGCTTTTCTGGAAGGCTTT
>JAGQQB010000795.1 GCA_020426425.1 Planctomycetaceae bacterium
CTTGTCCGGCGGAAACTGTGTTTGATAGGCGCGAATGGAAGCGACCTTGGTGACCAGTGTCGCGGAGATGTCCGACACGAAGGCGCCGCCCCCCGCCGGATGATTGAGCGTCTGCAGGCCCAGCGGATACCAGATCTGCTTTTGAATGCGATGCACCGGCAGGCCATCAAACGCTTCATCCCATTTGGACAGCCTCGAGTAGAACACGGCCGCGTCGGTAATCTGCATGGCCTGCCAGTGATCGGGCGATGCCATCGGTGTCCGATCGGCGATTCCCAGCACCAGTCGCGGGCGGTACCGACGAAATACTTTGGCCAGTTCGACGCGGGCTTCGTAGCCATCGAATAAGCGGCGATTGGGCAGCGTCAGCGTTTCGCGGACGTGAACACCAAGGATCCGAGCTGCTTCCTGTGCCTCCTGAAGTCGCACTTCAGGACCCGGGCTGAGCGGCGTGGGTTCACCATCGGTAAGATCGACGATTCCGACGCGATAACCCTGCTGCACCATTCTGGCGAGCGTACCACCGCAGCCGATCTCCACGTCATCCGGGTGAGCCCCGACGGCAATCACGTCCAGCGGTTCCGGCAGCGATGAAGACTTTGAACTCATCAAT
>JAGQQB010000796.1 GCA_020426425.1 Planctomycetaceae bacterium
GATTTGCTCAATTTTCCCTTGATCTTGCCTCATCGGGGAAAGTCCCGGCGCAATTTCGCAGTTAAGGCCGATATTTTTACGTTCGCTTAGCGGCCGCGCCATGTCGCATTGCATAAGGACGACCGCTCCGATGTCGAATTCCGTGAGGCGCACATCCATGCGCCCGCTCTCGATCTTCGCCAAATCGAGGATGTCGTTGATCATGTCGAGCAACTGCCGTCCCGACCGTTCAATGTTTTTGGCGAAGCCTCGCTGCTTGTCGTTGAGCGCGTCGACGCCGACGAGCAAATCGCTGAAGCCGAGAATGCTATTGAGCGGGGTTCGCAGCTCATGACTGACGGTGGCGAGGAAATCGCTTTTGAGCTGGTTCATCTCAAACAGACGCATATTGACTTGCGCCAGTTCATCGATTTTGACGTCCAGCTCGCCGTTAACGCTGCGCAACTCGTCTTGCTGCCGCAGAAGCTGACGCAACATGCGGTTGAAGGCGGCTCCCAATTCTTCGAACTCGTCGCCGGTGTGAATGACAGCCCGCTGTTCGACCTCGCCGCGTCGAACCGCGTTGGCGACGTCGCGCAAATGCGCCAGCGGCTTGACGATTACGTAGCGGACG
>JAGQQB010000797.1 GCA_020426425.1 Planctomycetaceae bacterium
GTGAACCGCTGCGTGGTGTCGTGCGGGGTCCGCATCAACAGTTACGCCCAGGTGGAAGAGTCGCTGCTGTTCGATGGCGTGTACGTCGGCCGCCGAGCCCGGCTGCGACGGACGATCGTCGACAAGTTTGCTACGATCCCGGAAGGGATGGAGATTGGCTTCGATCCTGAACTCGACCGCGCCCGACGATTGACGGTCACGCCCTCGGGCATCACAGTGGTGCCCAGATCGATGAAGGTGCAGGATCCGTGATTGGTCTGCCCAGAAGTCGTCGATTGCTCTGCGTTCGGGCGTTTGATCGCGGAGCGATCAACGACTATGGGGCGGTGAATCGCCATCACTGCACATCGGGAACCAATCCCCCTCAGGGAACCAATCCCCCTCACACAATGTTTCTTCCTCGGAGAACGCGATGCCCTCACGCCGTTGCCTGCTGTTGCTCACGCTGCTCTCGATAACCGGTTGGGGCGGCTGTGCCTCAGATGAGATCGAAGTTGTCGCGCCAGCTACGCCTGACACGAGTGCAACTGGGACTGAGACACCAGTCGCCGCGAAGGGAAAAATTGGCTACTCAGCGATGCTGCTGAAGAATCCGTTCTTCAAGATC
>JAGQQB010000798.1 GCA_020426425.1 Planctomycetaceae bacterium
TCTCGGACTTCTTGGTCTGCTGTCGCAGCCCCTGTTCATGGGGGGCTTCACACTCTTGATCACGGTTGAAGCCACTCTCTCCTGGCGATCCCGACGTCGCCGAGACGCCGAGTCACGGACTCGCGTGCTGTTTTCGCGAAGCCGTGTTGCGATGATTTGCTTGGCGGCGTGCCTGCCGTTTGTGGCGTGCATGCTGCTGGGGGCGATGCTCCCTTCGACGGACTTCGATGTGAAGGAGTACCACCTCCAGGGCCCCAAGGAATACTTCCTGGCAGGTCGCATTCATTTCCTGCCGCACAATGTGTACACGAGTTTCCCGTTCCTGACGGAGATGCTCTCGCTGGCCGGCATGGTCGTCTACGGCGACTGGTATTTCGGCGCGCTGGTCGGGAAGACGGTGTTGATGGTCTTCGCTCCAATCACGGCACTTGCCGTCTACGCCATCGCTCGACGCCTGACCGACCAACCCTCATCGGGCTGGTTCGCCGCACTCGCTTACCTGTCGACGCCTTGGGCTTATCGAATCTCGATCATTGCCTACACCGAAGGGGCAATGTGTTGCTATGTCGCCTTGGCATTGCTGGCTTGGTTGATCTTTCAGGACCG
>JAGQQB010000079.1 GCA_020426425.1 Planctomycetaceae bacterium
GGCGAGAGAATCTTCAGTGCGCAAGGCCGTCCCAGTTTGAGATGCCGCGCCAGGAAGACCCAGCCCATGCCGCCCCGACCGAGCAGCGACTCCACTTGAAACGTTGCGAACTCAGTCCCGACCAGGCCGTGCAGCTCGTTCTGCCCAGCCAGCGCCGCATGCAGTCGTTCCACGCTCTCATCGGCCCGAAACAACAGTGTGGGGAGCGAGGAGAACTGATCGGAAACAAGCGACATGCCGCACCTGGGGCATGTCTCTGGCCGATGGATCACGGCAAAGGCGGCGTTGCAGGCTTGGCAGTAGCCTGTCAGCGGATCGTGCTCAAGCGGATCGGTGTTCGCCAATCCCGTGCCTCTGGTGAAAGGAGTTCAATGAATTCGCGTGGACGACGGACTCATCCAGCGATTCGTTCCGTCGGTTGGATTCTTCGCGAGAACCTGCGCCCTGGAGTGTATTCTCACAGATTGAAGTGGCGACAGCCTGGAACGGGAGGCAAGCGAGATTTCGCGTTTGCCCGTTGTTTAAGGGCGAACTTCCCCCCAGCCGAACTTTTCCCCAGAAGGCATGCAACGAGCCTCGCACCTCCCCCGCAATGAGCCTCTCACCTCCCCTGCTACTGATGTTCTGCGGCTGCGCGTTTGAATTCCATCAAGCGGCGATTGTAGGCGGCGATGGTTTCTTTGTGTCTTAGCGTGCCGAGCAGGCGGCCTCGGTCGTGGCTGTCGACGACCGGCAGTTCATCGATGGCGATCGAAGTAAAGCAGCGCATCGCGGTATTCAGGTCATCCTCTGGGGTCACGGCAACGACGTTTCCATTCATCACATCACGCGCGTTCGCGAGCTTCCACAGGGTCTCATCGTACAAGTACGTGCGGACGTCATCGGCGGAGAAGATGCCGATCAGTTTCTGGTTCGCGTCAACCACCGGGAAATAGTGCTGTCGCGTTTCGGCGAGCATATGCACGATGTCGTCGAGCGTCGCCGATTCCGGAACGAGCGTATGATCGTCGTCCCGATTGTAAACATCCTCCACGCGAATCCCTTCGAGTACGTCGACCAGGAAATCGCCTCGATGCGCGGGGGACTCCAACCGGCTGGGCACCTGTTTGACATACAGTTTCCAGGGGCGGCCCATTAGGAACGTCAGCGTGGAGACCCACATCGTGGGGAGCAGCAATCCGTAGCCGCCGGTCATTTCTGAAACCATGATGATTGTCGAGAATGGGGCATGCGCGCAGCCGGCGAAGAACCCCGCCATACCGACAATCCCGAATGCCTCAGGTCGAGGCACGGCGGAGGGCCAGACCGATTGAAACGCGAGGCCCACTGCAGCGCCAACACAGCCCCCGATCACCATCGACGGACCGAACACCCCGCCGGAACCACCGGACGAAATTGTCAACGAAGTGGTCAGGATCTTGATCATTGCAACGGTCAACAACATCGAGATCCCCACACTCCCAGGATGGGTGAGCGCTTCCTGCAATACCCCGTAACCGGTTGAGAGCACGGCGAGCGCGTGAGGGTTCTTGCCCATCGCGAAGAACAGTCCAACGCCGAGCGTGCCAGCGAGTCCTGCGCCGATTGCCGGGCGAACCATCTTGGGCAGAGGCAACTTGGCAAACAATTTGTGGACGCCGTAGAAGACCTTGATGTACAACGCCCCGACCAGCACGAGCAGCAGGGCGAGCACGGCATACGGAATCAGAATCTCGGGGCCACCGGCGATGAAGGGCGTCTCTGGCTTGCCGAAGAGCGGCACGTAACGGATTTCTTCGGGCAACCACATCGTGAAGACGCTGTAGCCGATAATGGAGGCAGTCGCCGCCGGGATAAAGACCTCGGCTTCGAAATCAGAATCGCTGTAGAGAATCTCTGCGGCGAACAGGGCGCCGGCCAATGGCGCCCGGAAGATTGATCCCACGCCAGCGCCCATGCCAGCGGCCAGCAGGATGCGCCGATCACGCGCAGTCAGATTCAATGCCGTGGCAAGATACGAACCAAACGAGGCACCGATCTGCGCAATCGGCCCCTCGCGTCCTCCAGACCCGCCCGTTCCCAATGTAATGGCAGACGCCAGCGTCTTCACAATGGGAATGTGCCAGCGAATCACGCCACGTTTGTTATGGAAGGCGTCAATCGCGGCGTCGGTTCCGTGCCCTTCCGCTTCGGGAGCGAACGTATACACCAGCCAGCCCGAGGCGAGACCACCGGCGGTCATCACTGCGACAATCATCCACGGCGAGAAGGACTCGGCCGGATGGGCTTCAATCGTCGCATGCTCCCCTTTGGCTTCTGGGGGCACATACCCGGCCATTGGAGCAAGCGTGTTGCTGACAACGATCTGGCCGGCAATCTGAAACAGAATCCCGCCCAGCCCGGCAATGACCCCGACGAGCACAGACAGCACGGTCCATTTGCCCGAGGCTTTCCAGTCGAGCATCCTCAAGAACCGCTTCACAGACCGCAACGTCCCACTCCTGCTGTCGAGCCGCTCACCAACGAATCGGCAATTCGCCAATTTCGTTCGCGCGGCGGATTCACCTCGGCACGTCGGCGATTGCCCGAGAACCGGCGAATTGAAAGCGGGATTGTCGCAACCACATCGCCAGGATCAAGGGACCCAGCGGGAATCGTCAAGATCGGGACAGATGCGGCTGGTGGTGAATTTGGTTTCTGGCGGTGAGCGATTGACCGCTGGTCACGCATGTTATGCCGTAAGACATGCTTGATTGCGGCTTCAGTAGCGGGCGAGATCACCGCGGTTGGCCGTCAGGTTCAGGGCCGTGACAGAGGCTTGTGCTTGTGCGATCATCAGACGCAGATCGCTCCCCAGTGCGATGAACTGCCAGCCCTCGGCGGTACGCCGCTGGACGTCGTCCACAGTTTGCACATGCAGGCCCACTGGTGTGCCGGTCTTCTTGCCTGCGGCGAGAATGCGCTGCAGCATCGCCTCGAACGCCTCAGGAGAAGGGTCTTGGCCGTCCGGAGTTCGCATTTGAGCGGTGAGGTCATTGGGGCCAACGAAGATGGCGTCGCACCCGGGCAGGCTGTAGATCGCCTCGGCATTCTCGACCCCACGTGGCGACTCCGTCTGCAGGATGACGAGGACTTCGTCGTTCGCATGACGATAGTAATCTCCGGCAGCGGCGGCAAAGTTCAGAGCATGCAAGGCGCCACCCACAGAACGATTCCCCTGCGGTGGATACTTCGCCGCCGCGATTGCCGCCTCCGCCTGTTCGACGGTATCGACCATCGGCACAATGATGCCATGTGCCCCCGCATCGAGCACGCGTTTAATGTGATCGTGCCGCCCTTCCGGAACGCGTGCGAGCGCTACGCAGCCAGCATCCGCAATCGCCCCAAACAGCATCGCCGCCTGACTCCAGTCGATCGGCGAATGCTCCAGATCGACCGTGAGCCACGGAAAGCCAACCCGGGCGAGCATCCGGGTCGCCGTCAAATCGCCCAAACTCAGCCATGTCCCCACCTGCGGCTGTCCCGCCTGGAGTGCCTGTTTCACGGGATTACGTTTCATGAATGAGGACCTTTGTATGCGGGCATTCAGTCAGGTGAACCCACACCCAATTTGGGGCGGATCCGGCTGCCATTTCGGTTCTTTGTCTGTAGCGATCCAGGTCTGTAGCGATCCAGGTCTGTAGCGATCCAGTCGCTCGCCCCTGCCCGACGCAGTCGAACTGGGCGGTGCGGGTGAAGCAGGCAGGAAAGAATCGTTGCAGGCGATGCATCATCGCGAAACGCCCCAAGAGTGCAAGCGGCCACTGTGTCTTGGCGTTTTGGCGGCGATCAGTGTGTGGATTCCGAATGTGGCACCATCTGACAGATCGTAGTCATGTCCGACTCTTCCATCGCCGAAACCATCCTGTCAGATGGCACTGCCTCGAATGTCGCAGGATGTGACCACCATTCACCCGCCGTCCCTCTCATATTCCAGATGCACACACGATTTCGGTCGACAATCCCGAGCCCAGTCCGCGATGATGGCACGCGGATCATGTGAGGGCAACACCTGTGTCTACCGAGGACGGTTTTGCAGAGGGAAGCGATGTCGGACGCGGAAGCAGCAGCAGACTCATCGGCTCCCGTCGGCGAAACGTGGTCGCGCTGGTGGGGCATCGCCGGCCTGTTACTGCTGAGCCTCTTCGCCGGACGCTGGTTGATGACCCGACTGGCTCCGCATGAGCAGATGCTCGTCGGCACCTGGAAGATGACCCGCATTCAGCAGAATGCTCGTGGAGAGGACGTATACGTCGACTTCTTTTTTCAATTCACTCCAGACCGACGATATGTCTGGATGTGGATGTTCCGCGAAGGAGAGCATGGGCAGTTCTTGACCGGAGATTGGTGGCTCGACAGGCTGTCGCGCCTGCATCTCAAAGGAGATACCACGCTCATCGTACGACTGTTCGGCGGCCACACTGATCCCGTTCATCCTGTTCCAGAAATAGAACAGAACAGGTTCACTTGGGCGAACGACGACGGGACCGAGGAATTCACCCGGGTTGACCGACTGCCCGACGTGTTGCGCAAGCATTTGAACGAGCAGCAGTAAGGGCCGTTAGCCTCTGGCAAGAAGGTAACACGATGTCCCCTCACGCCATTCGCAACCCTCCGCCAGTTTGCCGTTGACCTCTCAGCGATGATCACGGTACTCCTCTCCGTACGTAACATTGCGCGACGCGCGTAGTGGCGAGTGAGGTGCTGAATGGATGATGATCTGACAGTCGACGAAATCGAAGCCGCGTATCTGCGTGCGCTCGAAGTTGCCGAGGCCGCCGAGGCACTCTTTCCGACGCCGGAACAACTGGCCTCGTTGGAGATAGAAGAGGCAGCGGTCGCCACGGCGGAGGATGATCCTCTGCCTTGGGGGGCAGCTGAGGCGCCGGTGGACGATGCGATTCACACTGAACGTGATGCCGACGATCCGCCGGAATCCCAGTCACGGCGGCTTGAATCGTGGCAGGTGATTGAAGCGTTGCTCTTCGTCGGTGGACAACCGCTCACGGGACGTCATCTGGCGGAAATCCTGGGAGGGTCGCATACGCACGAACAGGTTGACGAACTGGTTGAGCAGCTGAACATCCGGTACTTCAGCGAGAAACGTCCGTATGAGATCCGACTGGGTGAAGGGGGCTATCGCATGCTGTTGCGTCCGGAGTTCGACGCGGTCCGCAGCCGGGTATTCGGGCAAGGACCGAAAGAGGTCAAGCTGTCGCAGGATGCGTTGGAAGTGCTGGCGTTTATTGCCTATCAGCAGCCGGTCAGCAAAGAGCAGGTGGCCGAAACAGGCAAACCAGGGGCTCAAGGTCTGCTGCGGCAACTGCTCCGCCGCGAACTGATTGCCCTGGATCGCGTCGATGGGGAAGAACACTACATTACCACCAAGCGCTTTCTGGAAGTGTTCGGCTTGGTTTCGATCGACGATCTGCCACTGGCGATTGACTTCAATTTCAAGTGAGCGTTGACCGTTGAGGAGGCTCCGCTGCGTGCTGAGGTGCAGACGGTTGAGGTCGACGTCCCTCGTTCCTTCGTTCTCGATCCTCAATCTGCCTGCAGAAACCGGTCTGGCGTCGGTTTGCGGAATCGTGCTATATCGCGGACCGCAAGCGGTGCGCAAGGATGGCGCCGTGAGGAGAACCAGGGGGCCTGGTTGGCAAAGGAGTGCAGCATGTGTCGCTTATTCGCGTGTTCCATCGTTGTATTGGGGTTGCTGGCGTTCATGCCTGGCTGCCAGAAGTCCGAGGACACTGAGGTCTCGGATCAGCGGAAGCTCCCCGATTGGATGGTTGAAGATGCACCGGAAACGGCCTCGGGCGAGCCGAACTTCGAAGAACTCGCTGCCGCGCGACTCAGCCTGCAACTCAATCCGGGCGATCGGTTTCCGCTCAAGAAGATCGTCCGTCAGGAACTGACGCAGAGTACGCTTAGCGGCGAGCCGGATGTGAGTCAGTCGGAACTGGAAGTGATGTTCGCCATCTCCGTGCTCGAAAAACAAAGTGACCGCATCAAACTGGGCGTGCGGTACGACCGCGTCCGGTACAACCACGATGTCGCAGGGGACAAAATCGCATTCGACTCGAATCGTGATCAAGGTGATGTCCCCGTCGCGGTGCGGGCGTATCGCGACATGGTGGGGGATGGCTTTGCGTTCTGGATCGGCGAAGACAATCAGATTGTCGCGGTCGACGGTTTTACCGACTTCCTGCGTCGCTGCATGCGTAATGTGCCTGAAGAACTGCGGGCCTCGGTGATGCTCGGCATCGAAGCTGGCTCGGGGGAAGACGGAATCGCCAACTTCGTCGACAACTCGATCGGCCTGCTGCCGTATGGCACGCCGCGTCGACCGGGAGATGTGTGGGAACGCCCCAAATTCATCGCCCGCCCGATTCCGATGCAGCTGCAAAACGAATACACGCTCAAGGATCTCACCGCAGACGAAGCCCAAATCGCAGTCCGCGGCACCATTGCGCCATCGAATGTCGGTTCGCCGGAAACGCACGGGATGCATGTCCGGGTGACCGGCGGCACCACCAGCGGCACCTGCACTATCTACCGGAACACGGGCCTCCCAAAGTCGAGCCACGTGGAACGGACGGTCGACATGCTGGTGACCATGGCCCCGGTCGAATTCCGCCAGCAGAAGCGGATCATCACGACCATTGAATCGTTCCCGGTCGTATCGGGGGCGCCCGTAATGCAGGTGGGGTTTGAGCGGTAAGGGATCGGGGTAAGGGATCTCTGTCAAGTGGTGATCGCGACAGCGTAAAAGTCTTGGTGATTCCGCGAGCCCCGCGCGCCAAACGCACTTGGTTCCTCAGATGCACTTGCCAACGGAAGCCCATCCTGCGTCTCGATTGAAAATCGGGGGACCGTCCCTGGATCGGCTCCAACACCAGACAAGCCTGTGGCGTACAGGTACTATCGGCGGTCGTACTGCGCGCTGAGTTCGGGATGACAGTGGCTGTTCCCGGACGGCGTGGTCATGATGTAGGTCGTCGTCGCTGGAGGCCAGGAGTGATTGCATGCATTGTCGTTCAAGTCGTTCAAGCAGTAGAAGTTCAATCGAGGATGTGTTCATGCGGAAAGGTCGCCCACTCCAATGGTCGCTGCGTGCTGGATACACCCTGATCGAAATGCTGGTTGTGATCGCCATCACTGCGATTCTCATCGCCATGATGCTGCCGGCGGTTCAGCAGTCGCGTGAGACAGCGCGGCGATCGCGCTGCGAACACAACTTGCAGCAGTTGGGAGTCGCACTCCATGCCTATCACGGGACACATGGTCGGTTGCCAGCGGGGTGCATCAATCCGGTCGGACCGATTCGACTCGAGCCGCAGGGGTACCATCACAGCTGGGTGGTTGGGCTGTTGCCGTATTTGGACGAACAGGTGGTGGCGGACCGGATCGACCCAGGCCTGAGCATCTACCACGAATCCCAACTCCCAGCCCGCCAGACGCTGTTGACGCAACTGGTTTGTCCGGCTGACAACATCCCAGCCAGTTCCTCAACCGAACTTGGCAGTGTGGGGACTTCGAGTTACGCGGGGGTGCATCATCATCGGTCGGGTGCGATTGATCTCAACAACTCAGGGACTCTGTACATGAATTCGTCGGTGGCGTTCGATGACATCGCCGATGGTACCGCCTACGTCTTCCTGCTGGGAGAAGTGCGGCGCTCGCGCGACAACTTCGGCTGGGCGTCGGGGACGCATGGGACGCTGCGAAATACGGGGCAACCGATCAATGCCTTAGCCCGGAAAGCCCGGCAGGAGCGATGGGATGCGGAAGCACGCGACGCTGCGGCCTGGGAAGCGGAGAACTACGGTTTCGGCGGCGTTGACTACGGTGGCATCGACTACGGCGCTGTCGACGACGGCGGCGGGTATGCAGAGTCAACGATCGGTGACGAGGGGGAGCCGGTCATCCCTGGCACGATTGTTCAGCCACCCAGTCCCGCCGTCGCCGAAGCGTTCGCGCATGATCCGGGCGGATTTGGCAGTCATCATACGGGAGGCTGTCACATGCTGCTGGCTGATGGGCGCGTGAAGTTCTGCAGCGAGTCGATCAATCGCAACGTCTACCAGCGGATGGCCCATCGCGCTGATCAGGTCCGTGTCGAACCGTAGCGATCACAAGCGCTCTCCAAGCTGCGCGCGACGCCGGATCCTCGCTGAATTCATTGGAGGAGAACATGTCGTCGCCCTTGTGGATCACCGATCCTCACCTGAATTTCGTGAGCGATGGCCGCCGCAGCGAACTGTTGCAGGAAATCCACGACTGGTCTCCTTCAGCGGTGCTCATTGGGGGTGACATTGCTGAAGCGACAAGCTTCGATCGGTACCTGCGCGAGTTCGCCACAGAACTCGATTGCCCAATCTGCTTCGTGTTGGGGAATCACGACTACTATCACGGAACAATCCCTCAGGTGCGGCAATCTGCCCGGCAGTTGATGCAGGAGTGGCCGCAACTGCGCTGGTTGCCGGAATCGGGACCTGTGCCGCTCAGCGATGGTTCGCTGCTCGTAGGGCATGGCGGCTGGGGCGATGCGCGGGCAGGAGATTTCGACACATCAACCATTCTACTCAACGACTATCTGGCGATTCAGGACTTGCGGTCGGCCCAGTTGGAAGAACTGCTCAACCGAGAGGCGAATTCCGATCCGCGTTCCGTTCTCAATGATTGGCTGCGCGAACGACTGCGGCAACTCGGTGATGATGCTGCGACTTCACTGCGGTCGCAGGTCTCCAATGCGCTGGCTCAGGCCGAGTCGGTGACCGTTCTGATGCATGTTCCACCTTTCCGCGAAGCCTGCTGGTACGCAGGAAAGACTTCAGATGACAACTGGGCACCACATTTCGTGTGTCAGGCGGCGGGCGTAGTGTTGCGAGAATTGATGTCTGCTGCGCCAGACCAGCACATGACAGTTCTGTGCGGTCACTGCCACGGTGAAGGGACGGTCGACATTCTCCCGAATTTGCGGGTGCTCACTGGCGCTGCGGAATACGGCGCCCCGGCAATTCAAACGCTCTGGCCCGATGTCACGTAGACCCTGCAAGCCGCATCGGGCAGCAATTGGGGACTTGCCGTAGCCGCATTTGCTGGAACCCGGGCAATCCCGTGCTGACCGACACGCTGGTAAGCTCGCAACGGTGATGGCGTTCCCTGGAATCTTGCCCGCGATTTCGGCTGCCTTGTACCTCCCGCCAGTGCCACTATCATGGCACCCAGTCAGGAGGACGATGTCGGAGGCGGGATGCCGGGTGTGAGTTGAGGATCGACACACGCTACAGACTCCCGCCCGGATTCCAACGTCGCAGCTGATCAGCAATGAACTCTCGTCCTGTTCACGGACCACGCGCCCAGGCCTTTCAGCCGCCTCAAGGGGAGTTGGCGCTCATCGCCGGATCGGCGAATCCGCAATTGGCGGCCCGCATCGCCGAACACATGGGGGTGCCACTGATCCCCAGTGAAGCACACTATTTCAGCGAAGGGAACGTCTTCGTTCGCGTGCTGGAAAACGTACGTGGGCGCGACTGCTACGTGATCCAGGGAACGCATCAGCCGGTCAACGACAACTTCATGGAGATGTTGTTCTGGATCGACGCCCTGAAGCGCGCCAGTGCGCAGCAGGTGACCGTCGTGATCCCGTTCTTCAGTTATGCGAAGGGGGACAAGAAGGACGAGCCTCGTGTTTCCATTCGCGCCCGAGTCTGTGCCGATGCGATTGAGGCGGCAGGGGCCGATCGCTGCCTGATGATGGACCTGCACTCTCCTCAGATTCAGGGGTTCTTTCACATTCCGGTCGATCATTTGTACGCCCGGTATGTGCTGTGCGATCACATTCGCGGCACAGGGATCGACAATCTGGTCGTCTGCAGTCCGGATGTCGGTTTCGCAAAAGGGGCGTCGGCCTATGCGAACTACATGGGCGTGCCGGTCGTCATCGGGAACAAGACGCGGCGCGATCACACCGAACAGGCGGAAGTCCTGGAACTGATCGGCCATGTCGAAGGCAAGAACGTCCTCATCGTCGATGACTTTACGATCTCCGGCGGCACGCTGATCTCAATGGCGGAGGTCCTGCGGTCTCGCGGCGCGAACGACATCTACGCAGCAGTCTCCCACGGCGTCCTCTCAAAAGGGGTGGCAGCCAAAATCGCCAACAGCCAGATTAAGAAACTGTTTATCACTGATACGATCGAGCCGCATCAGGAAGAACTGCCGGAGAACATCGAAACGGTCTCGGTCGCCCGCCTGTTTGCCGAGGCGATTCAGTCGATCCATGACCGGACGAGCATCTCGCAACTGTTCCCCGACCGCGAACTCGGGTGAGGGGCAGTTGGCCGTGCGGTCAACTTCGTCGCCCGGCGAAATGATCCGTTTCCGTCGGGGCGTTTCTGTCTATAATTCGTCACCAACGTGGGCGCATTTGTCGCTTGGGGCTTGCGCTGGGTGAGTTCGGATTTGGCGACCGCAGGAAGAAGCGAGGAATCACGTGGA
Organism: Planctomycetaceae bacterium; assembly: GCA_020426425.1. GTDB lineage: Bacteria > Planctomycetota > Planctomycetia > Planctomycetales > Planctomycetaceae > JACKHO01. Next base: position 10,522 of record JAGQQB010000079.1, read on the forward strand.
CGAGTTCGTTGAGCCGCTGGGGCCGCGCATTCTGATTCGCAAGGACGAAAGCCGTCAGCAGACGCGGGGAGGCATCGTGCTGCCCGACAAGGCCGAGATTCCGACGATCACCGGTCGCATCGTGGAAATCAGTGCCGAGGTCGGCAACAACCCCGATTTTCCAGTCCGCAAGTACGACAAAGTCCTGTTCCATCCCAAGCACGCCATCCCGGTTGACCTGGAACCGGACAACGTCCTGTACGTCGTCCCCATCGAAGATGTCGTCGCCGTCTTCCGACGCGAAACTCCCGACGCACATTCCGACGGCTGAACCGATGCACGACGCGCTCGAGATGCCCGATCCCCTCGTGCTCGACGCCCCCGCGCGCGTCGCCATCTGTCCGCCCGGCTCCAAGAGCATCACCAATCGCGTCCTGCTCCTCGCCGCCCTCTCCCGCGGCACATCCATCATCCAAAACGCGCTCACCGACGCCGATGATGCGCAGCGCATGCTGACCGCCATCGACACCCTCGGCGCGCGCGTCACGCAAGCGCCCGACGGCTCCCTCCACATCAAGGGCGTCGCCGGCCGCTGGAAACAACCGAATGCACCCGCGCGATTGAACCTGGGCAACGCCGGCACCGCGACACGCTTCCTCACCGCCGCCACCCTCCTCGCCGATCCCGACCGCCCGCCCCTCACCATCGACGGCAACGAGCGCATGCGCCAGCGCCCCATCGCCGAACTCGTCGACGCCCTCCGCTCCATCGGCGCGCGCATCGACTACCAGCACAACGACGGCTTCCCCCCACTCACTGTGCACCCGCTCCTGGACC